>OMVH01000255.1 GCA_900314365.1 uncultured Prevotella sp.
TGCATCTCTGCGAGATGCTCACGACCTCTCCGAGGCCGGTTCAGGTGCTGTCGCGATGCTATCCCCAGGCTCGCTTCGCTCGGCTGGGGTTACGTGCATCTCTGCGAGATGCTCACGACCTCTCCGAGGCCGACGCAGGGTGTGTGGATAGGACATACCCCAGGCTTGCTCTCGTGCTTCGAAAATGAACGAGAGCGTAGCTAACTTCCAGCCTACCATAGGACGAATTTCTAATGCGATGAATATCAACCTATTGCTTCGCAGTGAATTTGTCCTTTTGCTTGTTTTATTAAGGCTTAGCAAAAGGCGTTATACCAATACTCGTAGAGGTTGATTCTTCTGTCCGTGGATGGCCATATAATCTGTCCCCGCTCGTATCGCACCAAGAGAAAACCGCGTGAGCAGTAGGGGAATCCCTATACTAAAATATGGAAATTATATTTGGAGAATGCAAAGGAATATCTATCTTTGCATTATCCAACAAAGAGTTGGAGACGACAAAACAGAAAATCTTAAAAACGCTACGATTATGAAACGTGCAACCTCTTACCTCATGCTGACCCTGGCGGCCCTGCTGACCGTGAGTCTCACCTCCTGCGACCCTGACGACGACATTGCCTACACCCTCGAAGGCACCTGGCAGGGATATATGCAGGTCTCCCGCTATTACGACGGCCGCGACTACGGGAGCACTTACTCCGAGCTCTACTTCAACCGCGACCCCTATCGCTATTCCTCCGGCCAGGGTTACTGGGTGGACTACTACAAGGAGCACCCCTGGAGCCGCTACGACTACGTGGCAAGCCGGATTACGTGGACGGTGAGCAACAGCGTCATCTACGTCAACTTCGTGGACGAGGGCACGAGCCTTGAGATTCATGACTATGCACTCAACGACGACGTGTTCACGGGGCGAATCTACTACGGCGACCAGACCGTGGACTTCCATCTGCGCCATGTCTCCTCACCCAACTGGGACGATTATTACTTCGAAGGCGACTACTACGACTTCGCAAAGCCTGCTCTCGGCGCAGGACAGCCGCTCCAGAAAGAGCCGCTGAGGCAGTTCGGCCGTAAGGCAAAATAACTTAACACGATTGAGATATGAAACATCTTTATTCCTACGCGGTGCTGCTCCTTATGGCAGTGGCACCTGTGGCACTGACAAGTTGTGATGACGATCCCGACTACTATTGGTGGAACGACTGGGACTGGGGCGGAAACTACAACAACCGTCCTGACGACAAGGACGCTGACGAAGAGGACTTCTGGGTACAGATGGCTCAGACGCTGGCCGGACAGTGGCGCGGCGACATGCGGGCCTACCAGCTCGACGAAAAGGGCAATGCCATTGACAGTCTCGACGTGAGCACCGACATCGAGTTCAAGCAGGCCAACAGCAGGGCTGTCTATGGCACCGGTACGCAGTGGGACTACATCAAGCCCCAGCATTCCGACAAGGCTGACTATACGCGTGACTTCAACTGGAGCATCAATACTACCAACGGTGAAATCACTCTGCTCTACACCAAGGACAATTATGCCATGACCATCAACTACAACGACCTGAATCTCAACAGCCGGTCGTTCACGGGATGGCTGTGGGCTACCGACGGCTCTGAGGTCGACGATTTCTGGTTCGACCGCTATCAGGAGAGCAATGCCAAGGCGAGTGGGCTCACTGCGCCGAGGCCTAAGGTGACAAAGATTAAGGTGGTGATGCTGAACTGAGCAGTCCCTGCCCGCGTCCATCCGAAACGATAAAGGGGAGGCTCCTCACTCTGAGCTGGTCATGAATGAATGGCCGTCAGGTGGAGGAACCTCCTCTTTTTTCGATTGTTGACTGCTGCGGTCTTCTCTTTGAGGCTGTCACGTACGGAGATTATTGCATGCGGCCGCAGCTCTCAGCCCGAAGGCTTGCGGGGCTTCTATTCGAAACTCTTGGCACTGACGGCATCTCCGAAGCGGAAGTCGTCGAAAACATATTCCGTGTAGTTGCCTTTTTTCTGATTCATGCGCAGCGTTTTCAGAGCCGAGGTGGCGGTGTTGATGGTCACCTCGAAGGAGCTGAACATCATGCGTTTGCCCTTAGCCGTGGCCGGAACAATGGTGATGGTGTAGGTCTGTCCGTGGTGCGAGGCTGTCACCCCGGGGAGCGAAGTGATGTCGCCGCCCACAGAGCCTCCGCTGAGGATGCTCTCGAGCACTTTCTGGAAGGTGGTGAACTGTGCGTTGGTCTTGCTGCTCGTGGTGTGCTTGCGGCCCCTCATCACCATGGTGAAGGTGCTGCCGTTCATGACAAGCTTGTCCTTGCCGCCGTTGACCGAGATGCACATCTTGTCGGGTTTCTTCATTTCGGCTGTGCCCGTGCTCACCTTGTCGGTCTTCACGGCTGCCTTGTGGTCAATGCGTTTCACCGTGGCCGTAGCAGTGCTGTAGGAGCGGAATTTGGCTACGGCCTTCTTGTAGCCAGTTTGTTGGGCCCAGGCCACGTTGGCACTGAGGAGCGCAACGAGGCCGACGAGAAAGAATTTAAAGGTTTTCTTCATTGCTGTTTGTTTTTATTAGCTTTATCCTTTTTTCTTATCAAGGCAGAGCGCAATACAGATGGGGCTCAGCCGTGGAGAGAAAGGTTTGTTTTCGATGTAATACGTCTTATTTGTCTTCATTCAGGAAAGGCCTGCAGCCCGCAGCGTTGCTTCCTTTCCGAGGATGGCCTCGCAAGTTTGCAGAGCTGTCAGCGTCACTCCCTCCACACCGTGCAGATTGATGCTTTGGCCGGTGAGCAGCATATTGCTCAGAGGGGTGTGCACGGAGAGCATGGATAGCAGCGGGGTGTGGTAGTCCTTGCGCACTCCGAAGGCTGAGCCCTCAGGAGTGTGGTTGTAGTCGCGGAAGGTGAGCGGTGTGCTGACGTAGACCTCTTCGATCGAGTCGCGGAGCCGGGGCACTGCAGCCGTAGCCATGTCGATGCAGCTCTCGGCCCATCGCTGTTTGGCCT
This sequence comes from uncultured Prevotella sp., assembly GCA_900314365.1. Taxonomy (GTDB): domain Bacteria; phylum Bacteroidota; class Bacteroidia; order Bacteroidales; family Bacteroidaceae; genus Prevotella. The sequence goes on from OMVH01000255.1 coordinate 3,002, forward strand.
CGTTGTAGGACTCTGCGCGCTGTCCGTGGCTTGTGTCGCTCCAGGCGCTTACAGCTTCCCAACGCATGGGAGTGAGCAGGTCGACTTGTGTAGTCCAGCGGCTGTCGTCCCCGGGCACCTTGCAGCTGATGAGCAGTCCGCCGCTGCCGTCGGGCTCTCCTGCGGGCAGATGCCAGGGATCGGCGTGACGGTAGATGTAGTGGTTGTAGTTGAAGTAGGGTAGCCGTTGGGGCTTCAGCCGAAGCTGGACAGTGAGTATGCCGTAGGTGTTGGGCAGTGAGGCTATGCGGTGCCGGTAGAGTGGGCGCAAGGCTGAGGGCGGGCTGATGAGAGCCGTGGTGAGAGCCGGATGAAGGTCGCTCACAAAGAGGTCGGCCTCGTGCCTTGTGCCATTGGTGCAGCGGGCGGCCGTGACCTTGCCCCCGGCACACTCCAAGGCCTCTACTTCGTTCATGCACAGTACGTTGCCTCCCTGTCGGCGGATGTCACCGATGAGTCGGCTGACGAGCGTGTTGCCGCTTCCGGCGAGCCTCCAGCTGCTCTGGATATAGCCGTTGTTGCCGTGGGCGAAGGTGAAGAGAGGAAGACTGTCGGGACAGAGTTCCATCTTCTGTGCCGGAGCTGAAAGAACGCTGATGAGCTCGGGGGAGTGGAAGTGGCTGTTCAAGTAGGCCCATGCACCGGTTGTCATCGGTTCTGTTATCGAGGCCGATTGAGTGCCAAGGATGGTGGCTCGCGTGTGCTCGTCGATGGAAGACAGCAGAAGGCAGTAGTCCTTCAGTGCCTGGCGCTCTTCGGGAAATCGTTCTGCGAGTGTGTCCACAAAATGGTCGTAGCCCGATGCCACGGTGTACTCTTCGTCATCAATGGTGACATGGTCGAAGCCGTCGGCGTTGAGTTGATGCCAGGGCAGCGTGTTGAGGCCGAGGCCTTGGAATACGAGCCCCAGGGTCTGGCCTTTTCCCAGTCCGCCGACATAGTGCAGTCCCGTGTCGTAGTTGAGTCCGTTGCGCCGGAAGCTCTGCATGCAGCCGCCGGGTTGCTGTTGCCGTTCCAGCACGGTGACGCTGCGGCCTGCCCGCGTGAGGATGTCGGCGCAGAGCAGTCCGCCCAGTCCGCTTCCAAGAATCAGTATGTCGGTCTTCACTTTGTTAGTTTTTTGTTCAGCAGCCTGTAGAGGGCAGGCTGTAGAGTGTAAGAAAGCAGCACTGCCGCAAGTAGCCCCACGAGAGTAGCGAAGCCCACCGACTTGATGGCAGGGTGTACGGCCAGGAGCATCGAGCCCACCGTAATGATGAGGATGAGGGCACTGAAGAAGATGGCTGTCTTGTGATAGGCCAGCATCGTGCTCTCTTCACCGCCCGCCATGAGCCCCGTCATGACGAAGATGCTGTAGTCGACTCCGATACCGAAGATAAAGGTCGAAATGATTACATTGACGAGGTTGAAGCGCATGCCGAACAAGTCCATGGCGCCAAGCACCACTATCCAGCTCAGTATGATGGGGAGGAAACTGAGCAGCGTGGGTTTCCACCGGAACCGGAAGCTCAGCATCAGCACTATGAGCACGAAGACCATGCTCAGCCACTGCAGCACATTGAAGTCGTGGTTGAGCTGCACGAGGTTGTCGGTGGTGTAGTAGTAGGTGTCGAGTACCAACTGGTTCGGTCGTGAAGCCACGGCTTTGCAGATGCGGTTGTAAACGGAGTCGTTGTCGGCGCACCTCACCGACGTGTAGCAGAGGTAGTGACCACTGCGGTCTTTCTCCATCAGTGTGGAGAGATAGCCCTCAGGGATGATGCCCGCCTTGTAGAGTGCATCAGGCTTGTAGCTTGCGCGGGCGGCATCGAAGAAGGGTTCGAAGGCTGAGGCCTCGAGGTCGGCACCCGGAGCCGTGCTGGCAATGAGCGTGCGCACCTGGCTGAGTCGCCCTGCCGTCCAATAGCGGTGCCAGTGGTCGATGCGCTGCTGTTGTTCTTTCAGCGGCACGAAGAGCAGCTGTGTGGGGGTATAGCTTTTCACGAGTCCCTCGCTCTTGAGGGAGTCGAGCTGACGGCTCAGCTGGCTGAAGTGGCTGACGGCTTCTTCGGCGCTCTTGCCCGTGGAGGCGAAATATTTCGACTTGTCGCCCGTGAAGGTCTTCTTCGAAAGCAGTTGTTCCGAGGCCGCTACGCCGGGATCGACATAGCCTAAGTCGTGCATGTTGGAATCAAAATCGGTGCCTTTGACAAGGAAGGTGACGAGGCATAGCAGTATGATGGCCACGAGGCTCACTACGAAGGGCTTGCTGCGGTCGAAGCGCAGGGCGTTGATGCGGCTGATGAGGGCAAAGGCACGCTCGTTCTTCTTTTTCGTGCTTTCGCTGAAGAACTGCGGAAGCAGGAGCAGTGTGAAGAGGGTGGTGCCCAGAATGGCGAAGGAAGCGAAGAGCCCGAAGTCGCGCAGAAGGTCGGTCTTGACAAAGACGAGGCCTATGAACGAGCCTATGGTGGTGATGCACCCGAGCATGATGGGGCGCACCTGTTCGCGAAGCGTCTGTTCGATGTCGCCCACGTATTTGAAATGCGTGATGAGATGGAGCACATAGCTCAGGGCCACACCAAGGACTACGGCTCCGATGCCTAAGGCAAGCAGAGAGAATTCGCCCTTGATGAAGTACATCATGGCGAGCCCTGCGAGGGTACCGAAGGCCACCGGGGTGAGCAGCAGCGGGAGCGTGTCGTTGCTGCGGAAGCAGAGCCACAGCAGGAGCAGAGCCACGACGAGCGAGCCGATGACGGTGCCCTTGAGGTCGCGCTTAATGGTGGTGGCGTTGTAGAAGCCGTGGGCGGGAGTGCCGTGGTAGCTGATTTTGACGTCGGGACAGGTCTTGGCGAACTGGTCGATAAGCCGGTTGAGAATGGTGAACATAGCCGAGCCCTGCCCTGTGTCGGTGGCCGAGTAGCGTGGTGTGATGAAGGCGAGACAGACGGTGCGGTCGTTGACGAAGATGTGGTTGCCGACAATCTTGTAGCTGCCTCCGCCACCTCCGAAGAGTGGTTTCATGGCTCCCTCAAGCACCGACCGCATGCCGATGGGGTCCATCTCTATGAGCTCAGGGTAGAGGTCGCCGACAGTTCCTTCGAGGTCTTTCCGGTTGGAAACCATCTGCTTGCGCATCCTTGCGGGGGTGAGCAGGGAGTCGAATGAGACGTAGGACTGTGGCGGGATGTAAGCGGGGAAATGCTGTTCCATGTAGCTGATGCCGTCGTCCATGAGGCTCTCAGGAAGCGAGCTGAAGATGTCGCCCACGACACTGTTTCCTTTCCCGCGCAGACTGTCCTCATGGAGGAGTGAGTCGGTGAAGGCGTCGCAGACTTCCGACAGCCGCTCCGTGTCGGCGCCTTTGAGGGAATGGAAGAGCAGGAAAGTCTTGTCCTTGATGCGCAGGTCGGCGAAGGCCAGCTTCAGGCTTCCGTCGGCATTGCGCGATGAGGGCAGAAGGCGGTTGAGGTCTTCTTCGAGATGCAGTTTTGAAGCGTAATAGCCGAAGAAGGCAAACAAAGCCACAAGCACCGTCCAAAAGACGGCACGGTGCTTGCGGAAATAACGGTATACCCAGAGTGAAAATCTTGTCATAGTCTTGAAAGAAGCTTGCTTCTCAGGCTTCCGTGAGCTCCTCTCTGGGGTGCGGCAGCCTGCATGAGCTGACGTCAGGCTTTCTGATGCTGCTCGATGTAGTCATAGAGGTTGCTGAAAGTCTGAATCTTGGGCAGGTCGCTCAGGGGAATGGTCACTTTGTAAGTTTGCTGGACCATAGCCACGAGGTCGACGAGGTTCAGACTGTCGAGCTGCAGCGTGTCCTTGATGCTGGCCTCGGGAGTGATAGCGCTCTCGTCGACTTCAAATTCTTCGGCCATCGTGGCGTTGATTTGCTTGATGATTTCTTCACGTGTCATAGTTGTATGATATATTTTAGTGATGTGTGTTACAGTTACTTAAAGTTCTTGATAATAAGGGTGGAATTGGTGCCTCCGAAGCCGAATGAGTTGGAGAGGAATTCATCGAAGTGGGCCTCGATGGTCTCGGGAATGACGTTCACGCAGGCTGTGTGCTCATCGGCATTCTCGAAGTTGAGGTTGCCCGCAATGAAGTCGTTCTTCATCATCAGTGTGGAGTAGATAGCTTCGCTGGCTCCTGCCATCCACATCTCGTGGCCCGTCTGTCCTTTGGTGGATGTCACGGGAACACGGTAGTCACCAAACACCCGTGCTATGGCTTCAGCCTCACGTCCGTCACCGGCACGGGTGGAGGTGGCATGGGCATTGACGTAGCCGATGTCGCGAGGGTCGACGCCTCCGTTCTTCAGGCACAGCTCCAGCGAGCGTGCGGGGCCCTCGACATTGGGGGTGGAGATATGGGCACCATTGCCACTGAATCCCCAGCTCACCACCTCGGCGATGATGTGGGCTCCACGCCTCACGGCACTCTCGTAGCTCTCCAGGATGAGCGTCGCAGCCCCTCCACCCGGAACAAGTCCGTCGCGGTCGCGATCGAAGGGGCGGCTGGCATGAAGCGGGTCGTCGTTTCGTTTGCTGAAGGCGTTGATTCCGTCGAAGGAAGCCACGCCCCACATGTTGTTCTCCTGAGCTCCACCGCAGATGACGCATTCCTGCAACCCGTCCTGAATGAGGAGTGAGGCCAGACCGATGGCTTGTGAGCCGGAGGCGCAGGCGGCTGATGCTGTGAGATTGATGCCCTTGAGATGGAAGATGCAGGCCAGGTTCATGGTCACAGTAGAGTTCATCGACTGGAAGATGGTGCCGCTGCCGCAGGCTACCGAGCTTTTGAAGGTGCGAAACTTGTCGAGTCCGCGCATGGTGGCTTCAGCAACAGAGTCGTTGCCATAGATGAGGCCTACCTCATGGGCATCGATATAATCCTGGTCGAGGCCGGCATGTTCGAGAGCCGACTTCGTGGCCATAAAAGCGTACTGGGCTTCCTCAGGCATGTAGTTGCGCATGCTGCGGTCGAGGAAGGGTTTCAGGTCGGGATGCTTCACGTCTGTGCACAGTCCTGACATGAATCCGGCATCCTTGCGCTCCTGGCTGAAGATGACGCCACATTTGCCCTGGTAGAGGGCGTCGCGCACTTCGTCGAGTGTGGTGCCGAGGCATGACCATATGCCCATTCCTGTGATTACTACTCTGTGTTTCATTCGATTGTATGATTAAGTTGCTTGTATTTAGTTCTCATTAGCTGTAGTGCTGATGGCCTTCGTGTAGCAGCGGCGCCGCTTCACGTACTTTGCGTCAAGATATTTCCACTGCGAGAGTTCCTTCGTGTTGGTCTCGAGTTGCGGTCCTGTCTCGGCAATCTTGAAACCAAGTTGGCGCAGGGTGGAGTAGAGGTGGGCGAAGACGAGCGAACTCACTCCCGAGCCCTGGTAGTCGGGCCGCACGCCGATGAGCAGCAGCTCGGCCAAGTCCTCGTACTTGAACTTCAAGGCTTTCAGAAGGTGAAACCAGCCAAAGGGCAACATCCGGCCGTGGGCACGCCGCATGGCATTCGACAAACTTCCCATTGCTACTGCCGCGCATACAACCTCGCCCTCTTCGTTGGTTACGACGGGCACCATGCGAGGGTCGGTGAGCGGAAGATACTTGCTGATGAAGTCGCGGGTTTGAGCCTCACTGATGTTGGTGAAGCCAAACAGCGGGGCATAGGCGGTGTTGAAAAGCTGGAACACCTTGTATCCCCATCCTTGGTGGAGAATCTCTCGGCGTGAGAGTATGTTTAGTTTCAGATGGAAGAGCTGGCTTGTCAGCTTTGCCGTCTTGAGGTAGCGCTCGGGAAGCTTGTCGGGCAGGGTAGCGCGGAGCTGCAGCCAGTCGGCAGCCTTTGTGAAGCCGAGACGATCCATGTGGACGGGGTAATAGCTGTAGTTGTAGAGGGTGCTCATGGTGCCCATGAGGTTGAAGTCCTCTACGAGCATGCCTTCCTTGTCGAAATCGGTGAGTCCGAGCGGTCCCTGAATGGTGTCGAGTCCGCGCATGACTCCCCACTCTTCAACGGTGTGGAGGAGAGCCTCAGAGACAGCAGGGTCGTCGATGAAGTCGAGCATACTGAATCTTACAGCACGGATATTCCACTTCTTGTTCGCCTTCTGACTGTTGATGGCAAGGACTCTTCCTACGGGTTTCCCGTCACGGTAGGCCATGAAAGCCTGGGTCTCAGCCTCCTCAGTGGGGGAGTGGAGCGAGGATTTTATCTCGCTTTCCATCTCCGGGACATATTGGGGGCAGTCCCTGTAGAGTCGGTTGGCAAAACGCGCGAAGTCTTTAATTTCTTTTCTTGAGGCAACTTTCCT
>OMVH01000252.1 GCA_900314365.1 uncultured Prevotella sp.
GATTTTTATTTGTAAAGGATTCGGTTAGTGTTAGCATTATTTAACGCCCATTTTTTCGTATCAAAAAACAAAGTTTTCAATTGCACACTCCCTTAATTTGAGCTCTCTTTGTCTCTCTGTCCATATCGCAACACTACTAGTCTGTAAGGTATGAAGCATTCTTAAAAAATGAATGCATTTACGGTCTTTCAGAATCACTTCTGAATTAGGGTGTTCTATATGAGGTACACAAAATATCTTTTCTTCTTCAACTCCCTTCTTTCTTCCACGGATCTACCCGAATCTTCTCCTATTGCTATCCGCATTCGAGATGAGGGGATTGTACCGCATTTCTGATGGGAAAGGGTAAATACCAGTACCTATTTGGGTGATTCGCGCATTGGCGAAAGTTGGACAACCTGTTTCCACATGAGTTTCTATTCATGAACTCGTTCAAAAGTGGGTATAACAAATTGGACATCTTACTTTGGTTGTATATATCCAATTGCGGGGCGGTCCTTGTGGCTGTCTGCGTCCGGAGGAATAATTCTTCTTTTATGGGCTTTCCTCATAGGTGTGGAATGCCACAAGGTCCTACCTTACAACAGATTAATCCGTTCCCGACACATGAGTAAAAGGAAACCTTAGAGTGGGGAGAGGGAGTGTAATCCCTTGCTTTCCTTCAATTCATACCTTGTCACAAGGGCTGCATCCCTGCAAGTATACAATCTGTGGATACAGAAAGTATGACATTCTGTCGCTCCTTTTCCGTCAGTTTCCGACATTCTGCCCAGTGCATCCGAAAGCGCTCTCATGTAAAGTCTTAAACGAATGTGAATAAGCCATACGGACAGATTAAGAGCCGTTAAGGCGCGATTTTGAAGTGTTAAATTGGAATAAAGATATAGGACGTTTTGTCATTTTTGCCACTTTTGCCCCTATCTTTGCAAGTGATTTAACGTCAAAATGACAAGATAAAGTAATAACAACTATAACAATGACAAAGATGAAAAGCTATTCTAAGAAATTGCTGAGCGGAGTGGGCCTGGTGGCACTCATGTTGGCTGCCGTGCCCGTGATGAATGTCTGCGCGGCCAATCAGAGCACAACTGCCCTTCCCGGGCAGCCGGTCGATCTGACTTATGCAGCAGAGAAAGCGGTGCCCGCAGTGGTACACATCAAGTATGTGCAGAACTCTAAGGTGCAAACGGTGGACGTACCGTCGAATCCTTTCGATGATTTCTTCGGCGATATGTTCGGTTTCGGCCAGGGCAATGGTTCGCAGAAGCGTCAGGTGCAGACCCCAAAGAAGGAAGCCACAGGTTCGGGTGTCATCATCAGTACTGACGGCTACATCGTGACCAACAACCACGTCGTCAACGGCGCCGATGAGCTCACTGTCACTCTCAACGACGGCCGTGAGTTCTCTGCCCGCATAGTGGGCACCGACGCCACCACCGACTTGGCCCTCATCAAGGTTAATGCCAAGGATCTGCCCACGCTGCCCATCGGCGACAGCGACAAGCTGAAAGTAGGGGAGTGGGTTATCGCAGTGGGCAATCCCTTCAACCTCAACTCCACCGTCACTGCCGGTATCGTCAGCGCCAAGGCTCGCTCGCTCGGTGCCAACGGTATTGAGAGCTTCATTCAGACTGATGCAGCCATCAATCCCGGAAACTCCGGAGGTGCACTTGTCAACACCAAGGGCGAGCTCGTAGGCATCAATGCCATGCTCTATTCGCGCACCGGTGAGTACTCGGGCTACGGCTTCGCCATTCCTACCACGATAATGAATAAGGTGGTGTCTGACCTCAAGAAGTATGGTACCGTGCAGCGTGCCGTCATCGGTGTCGAAGGCATGGATGCTCACCGCTGGATAGACTCCCAGAAAGATCAGGGCAAGGATGTCGACCTCGGCACGATGGAAGGCATCTATGTGGCTAAGGTCGATCCCGACGGAGCTGCCGCTGCTGCAGGCATTGAGAAGGGTGATGTCATCGTAGGCATCGACGGAAAGAAGGTGAACAAGATGGCTGAGCTCCAGGAGATTCTTGTCAACAAGCATCCTGGCGACAAGGTGCAGATTACCTACTTGCACAACAAGAAGAAGGTGGAGAAACAGGTGACGCTGAAGAACACTCAAGGCAATACCAACGTGCTCAAGACCGCAGATCTCGACGTGCTCGGTGCAACCTTCGCTCCCGTCTCGGCAAGCAAGAAGGAGCAGCTAGGCATCAACTACGGACTCGAAGTGCTCAAGGTGGGTAAGGGCTCGTTCAAGGACGCCGGCATCGACAAGGGCTTCGTCATCATGGAGGCTAACAATCAGACCATCCGTACCATTGACGACCTGCAGAATGCCGTCAAGAGCGCCTCAACGAGCAAGGATCCCGTGCTCTACATCAAGGGTATGTGGCCTACCGGTAAGAAGGACTACTTCGCAGTTCAGGTGGCAGAATGAAATTAGATTATTCGGAAAACTGATAGCAGAGTGTCGCATACAGCCATGTGTGCGGCACTTTGTCGTTTTTTCCCTTTTCCCGCTCTTCACTTGCTGGCACTTCAAGAAGCAGATAAGAGCTGGAAGCGTAAGAAATTGAACGGCCGAAAAATAAACTCATAGTTTATTGTCCGAGCCGTTTTTTTTTCATAACTTTGCAATTCAAAAGATGAAGTGGAAATACAGTGATAATTCCACAAGAAAGAATTAATCAAAAGAGAGAATAAGAAATGGCTAAGAAGTTTGCCGAACACCAGTGTCTCGACTTGACAGGGACCAACTCCAATGTGCTTGCCCAGTGGCTCAAGCACGACATCTTCCATAAATCAATCACGGAGCGTGAAGGCTGCCCGCAGTTTATCTTCTTCGAAGGTCCTCCTTCGGCCAACGGCCACCCCGGAATCCATCATGTGCTGGCGCGCAGCATCAAGGACACCTTCAACCGCTATAAGACCATGCGTGGCTTCAAGGTGGAGCGCAAGGCCGGATGGGACACTCACGGACTGCCTGTGGAGCTTGGTGTGGAGAAAGAGCTCGGCATCACTAAGAAGGACATTGACAACAAGGCCTCCGACAAGTACATCTCCGTAGAGGAGTACAACCACAAGTGCCGCGAAAACGTTATGAAGTTCACGGCCGAGTGGCGCGACCTCACTGAGAAGATGGGCTACTTTGTCGACATGGACCATCCCTATATCACCTACGACAACAAGTACATTGAGTCGCTCTGGTGGCTTCTCAAGCAGCTCTATCGCGAGGGGCTGCTCTACAAGGGATACACCATTCAGCCCTATAGCCCGGCCGCCGGCACGGGACTCTCGAGCCATGAGCTCAATCAGCCCGGATGCTACCGCGACGTGAAGGATACCACCGTCACAGCCCAGTTCCTCATCACCGACCCCAAGCCTGAGTGGACGCGCTGGGGCAAGCCCTATTTTGTGGCCTGGACGACTACGCCCTGGACATTGCCCTCGAACATCGCGCTCTGTGTGGGACCAAAGATCGACTATGCTGTGGTGGAGACTTATAACCCCTACGACGGCGAGCCCATGACGATGATTCTGGCTGAAGCCAGGCTCACGGCTTATCTTAAACCCGACCAGGAGGTGAAGGAGGGGGCTCTGCCTGCCTTCGACAAAGAGAAGAAAATTTGCCCTTGGCGCGTCGTCGGCCGTATGAAAGGCAGTGACCTCGTGGGTTTCCACTACTGCCAGCTCATGCCCTGGATGAAACCAACTGAGAAGGTGGGCGACTATCAGCCCGACTTTGTCAATACCTATGCCGAGGCACATCCCGAGAAAGTTTTCACCGGTGAGAACGGCAAGGACCGCTTCGTGGAAATGGAGAGTGAAGCTTTCCGCGTCATTCCCGGCGATTATGTCACCACTGAGGACGGTACCGGTATCGTGCACATCGCCTCGACCTTCGGTGCCGACGATGCCAAGGTGGCCCGCGATGCCCATGTGCCCGCACTCTACCTCATCAACAAGAAAGGAGAGACACGTCCGATGGTCGATCTGCAAGGGAAGTACTACACCCTCGACGAGCTTGACAAAAACTTCGTCAAGCGTTGCGTCAACGTGGAGGCCTACAGTCATCACGCAGGCGACTATGTGAAGAATGCCTACGACTCCAAGTTCAATCCCGGTGGAGTCTGGGACCGCGAGGCCAGCGAGAAAGCTGAGGACCTCAACGTCGTCATCTGCATGGAGATGAAGATGGAGGGCACGGCCTACAAGATAGAGAAGCATGTGCACAACTATCCCCATTGCTGGCGCACCGACAAGCCTGTGCTCTATTATCCTCTCGACAGCTGGTTCATCCGCGATACAGCCAAGAAGGACCGTATGGTGGAACTCAACAAGACCATCAACTGGCAGCCTGAGAGTACCGGAACCGGACGCTTCGGCAACTGGCTGGAGAACCTCAACGACTGGAACCTCTCGCGCTCTCGCTTCTGGGGAACGCCGTTGCCCATCTGGCGAGATGAGGACCGCAATGAAATTTGCATAGGAAGTGTGGAGGAGCTCTTCGACGAGATTGAAAAGTCGGTGAAGGCCGGCTTTATGAAGAGCAATCCACTCAAGGACAGGGGCTTCGTTCCCGGCGACTACAGTCAGGAGAACTACGACCGCATTGACCTCCACCGTCCCTACATCGACTACATTGTGCTGGTGAGCCCAACGGGGAAGCCCATGCACCGAGAAGCTGATCTCATTGACGTGTGGTTCGACAGCGGCTCCATGCCCTACGCCCAGCAGCACTATCCTTTCGAGGGAGAACTCAATGCCGAAGGCTTGAAGCTCACCGGAAAGAGCGAGCAGGAATATCGCAACGAGCTCATCCACAGCACCTACACGGGTATCCCCGTGCCCCCCGCCTTCTTCCCCGCTGATTTCATCAACGAGGGGGTCGACCAGACGCGTGGGTGGTTCTTCACCCTCCATGCCATCTCTACGATGGTCTTCGACAGCGTAGCCTTTAAGAACGTCATCTCTTCGGGACTGGTGCTCGATGCCAAAGGCAACAAGATGTCGAAGCATGTGGGCAATGTCACCGATCCTTTCGAGATGATTGATAAGTACGGGGCCGATGCCGTGCGCTTCTACATGATGACCAACTCCGAGCCTTGGGACAACCTGAAGTTCGACCCCAATGGTGTCGACGAGGTGCGTCGCAAATTCTTCGGTACGCTCTATAACACCTACAGCTTCTTCGCACTCTACGCCAATGTCGATGGTTTCGACCCAGAGCAGCCTCAGGTGCCCATGGAGGAGCGCCCAGAAATCGACCGATGGATTCTCTCCTGTCTCAACAGTCTGGTAAAGGGAGTGGAGCGTGAGCTCGACGGCTACGACCCTACGCGCGCCGGACGGCTCATTGACAGCTTCGTCTGCGATGATTTGAGCAACTGGTACGTGCGCTTGAACCGTAAGCGCTTCTGGGGCAAGGAGATGAGCCAGGACAAGCTCTCGGCTTATCAGACGCTCTATGCATGTCTGATGACTGTGGCCAAGGTACTTGCACCCTTCGCTCCCTTCTTCACCGACCAGCTCTATCACGACCTGGGTGGCAGAATGGAGAGCGTGCATCTGGAGAACTTCCCTGCAACCGATGAGGCTGTAGCGAATCCCGACCTCGAGGCTCGCATGGCTCTGGCTCAGCAGATCACGTCCATGGTGCTGGCTTTGCGCCGCAAGGTGAACATCAAGGTGCGGCAGCCGCTTGCCAAGATGATGATTCCCGCTGTCGACGACACGCAGCGTAAGCATATCGAGCTCGTGGCCGACCTTATTAAGAGCGAGGTCAACGTCAAGGAATTGCAATTCGTCGACGATGCCGGATTCCTCGTGAAGAAGGTGAAGTGCAACTTCCGAGTCATGGGCAAGAAGTTCGGCAAACTCATGAAGGGTGTGGCTGCTCGCATGAACAGTCTCTCGCAGGCTGAGATTACAGAACTCGAAAAGTCGGGCAGCATCAGTTTCGATGTCGACGGACAGAATGTGACCGTGGATGCGGCCGACGTGGACATCATTTCTGAGGACATTCCCGGATGGCTTGTAGCCAACGAGGGCAATGTCACGGTGGCCCTCGAAGTGGAGCTCACTGACGAACTGAAGAAGGAAGGTATGGCCCGCGAACTCATCAATCGCATTCAGAACATCCGTAAGGACTCCGGACTGGAGATTACCGACAGGGTTGTGGTGACCCTGTCGCCCAATGAGTCCACGGATGAAGCTGTCAGCGCTTTTGGGGATGTCATCAAGACACAGGTACTCGCTAATGAGATTCGTGTGGCTGAGAACGACGGCGTGGCTGTCGACATTGATGGTCTCAAGCTCAACATCAAGGTAGAGCCCGTGAAGTGACTCATAAAGAATGAGTAATAATATGAATAAGGTGAGGAAGTTCTTGACTGACGGAAGGATAGCCCTGTTGCTGGTAGTCTTGATTCTTGTTGTCGACCAGGTCATCAAGCTCTCTGTGAAGACCAATATGAGGCTTGGCGACATGATTAGGGTGACGCAGTGGTTCTACATCGATTTCGTTGAAAACAATGGTATGGCCTATGGCATGACTTTCGTCAACAAGCTCTTCCTGAGCCTCTTCCGCATAGTGGCTGTCGGTTTCATTGGATGGTATCTGTATAAGGTTCTGCACCGACAGCACCGCTTGGGCTACGTGCTCTGTCTCAGTATGATATTGGCAGGTGCGGCTGGCAATATCTTCGATTCGATGTTCTACGGAATTTTCTTCACTGAGTCCACACCCTACGATGTGGCGCAGATAGTGGGGCCGGGACAGGGCTACGCTCCCTTCCTCGAAGGGAAGGTTGTCGACATGTTCTACTTCCCGCTCATCGTCACCCATTGGCCGCAGTGGGTACCGGTGTGGGGAGGAGAGCAGTTCATCTTCTTCTCTCCGGTGTTCAACTTCGCTGATGCCAATATCAGTGTGGGTGTTATCCTGCTGTTGCTTTTCTTTAGGAAAGACCTCGAGAACGTGAAGCCGCAGAGCAAGGAGGATGGAGAATCTGCAGTAACAGATGCCGTGGAAGCTAAGTCACATGAAGCTAAGAGCAAATAGAATACAGGTGGAATCCCATCGCAAGAATGCGTGGAGCGGACTGTCGAAGTTCTCTCTGCTCTGCTTGCTGCTTCTCTTTGCCGCTTGCAAGCCGTCGGTGCCCGACCAGTACATTCAGCCCGGTGATATGGAAGACATTCTCTACGACTATCATCTCGCAAGAGGAATGGCGCAGGAGACGGGAAGCAGTAATCTCGTCACTTATAAGACTGCCATTCTCAAGAAGTATGGTTACACCGAGGCTCAGGTCGACTCTTCCATGTCGTGGTACATCCGACATACGAAGTATCTGCAGGAAATCTACGAGCATCTTGCCGACCGCCTGAGCAAGGAAGCCCTCGCCGAAGGAGCCTCGGCAAGCGATGTGAGCCGATTTGGAGTGGGCAACGAGAGGGGTGACACTGCAAGCATTTGGCGCGGACAGCATTCGCTCATTCTTATGCCAGACAAGCCCTTCAATCTGAGCACATTCTCCATTAAGGCTGACACGGCCTTTCACAAGGGCGATTTAATCATGCTCTCGGTGCAGTCGCAGTTCATCTATCAGGAAGGAATGCACGACGGTATCATGGTGTTGGCGGTGCGCTTCAGCAACGACAGCGTGGCCAGTCAGACGACGCACATCTCTATCTCGGGCTCATCCAATCTGACAATAGCCGACGACAGTCGTCTGGGTATAAAGGAGGTCAAAGGCTACTTCATGCTTAACGACCGCAGCGGAACGTCGAACTCTATAAGAATCATGTTCCTCACTGGTATCAACATCCTGCGCATACACCGGCAGCAACCGCCACCCACAGTTCAGCCGGGAGCTTCTCAGGGCACTCCCGCTGGAGGACCACCAGACTCAGCTCGGAATGCTCCTGTTGCTATGCCGGAGCCCAAACCCATGCCAAACAACGTGAGACCAGTCAATGGAAAGATGAAGCTCATGTGAACTTAACAGAACAGAAAATAAACATTAATAATATCTGACTATATGCTTACAGTTGACGAATTGGAAGACAGGTTGATTGACCTGGCCTTTGCCGAGGATATCGGCGACGGCGACCATACTACTTTGTGTTGTATCCCTGCTGATGCCATGGGAAAGAGCCACCTGCTCATCAAGGAGAATGGTATCCTGGCCGGAATAGAAGTGGCCAAGAAAGTGTTCCACCGCTTCGACCCTGAGCTCAAGGTGGAGGTGCTTATCCCTGACGGCTCGCCCGTGAAAGTGGGCGATATAGCTATGGTTGTTACGGGAAAGGTGCGGTCGCTGCTTCAGACCGAACGACTCATGCTCAACATCATGCAGCGTATGAGTGGCATCGCCACAATGACTCATAAATATGTGGAGCGGCTCAAGGGAACCCGTACGCATGTGCTCGACACCAGGAAGACAACACCCGGAATGCGCGTTCTCGAAAAGCAGGCTGTGAAGATTGGTGGTGGCATGAATCATCGGATTGGACTGTTCGACATGATTCTGCTCAAGGACAATCATATCGACTTTGCCGGTGGCATTGACAAGGCTATCACGCGCTGCCACGAATATCTGAAGGAAAAGAATCTCGACCTCAAGATTGAAATTGAAGTGCGTTCCTTCGACGAGCTCAATCAGGTGCTCAGGCATGGAGGCGTCGACCGTATCATGCTCGACAACTTCAGTGTTGCCGATACTAAGAAGGCTGTCGACCTCATAGCAGGACGATATGAGACTGAGTCGTCAGGCGGAATCACCTACGACACGATACGCGACTATGCTGAGCAGGGAGTTGATTTCATCAGTGTCGGAGCGCTTACCCACAGCGTGAAGTGCCTTGACATGAGTTTCAAAGCTTGTTGAGAGTTTAATGCTAAATTGCTGGTTACGAATATGATAAAGCAACTAAGACTGTTCTTTTCTCTTGCCTTAGGCTGTCTCTTCTTTACGCCTTCCGAGGCTTGTACTAATTTTATAGTGGGCAGCAAGGCCAGTGCCGACGGTTCTGTCATCTGCACTTATAATGCCGACGACTATGGTATGTTTCAGAACTTGGCTCATTTCCCCGCCGGACTCCACGCCAAGGGTGAGATGCGCAAAGTGTTTGACTGGGATACGGGCATTTATCATGGCGAAATTCCGGAGGCCCCAGAGACCTATAACGTGATAGGGAATATCAATGAATACCAAGTCACCATCGGAGAGACTACTTATGGCGGACGTGAGGAGATGGTGGATACTACCGGTATTCTCGATTATGGCTCGCTGATTTACATCACTCTCCAACGCTCGCGCTCGGCTCGGGAGGCTATCAAGGTGATGACATCTCTCGTTGAGAAATATGGTTATAACAGTGAGGGAGAGACGTTCACCATCTGTGATGCCAACGAAGCCTGGATTATGGAAATGCAGGGCTGTGGCGGTGACAGAAAGCAGAAGGTTGTATGGTGTGCTGTAAGGGTGCCCGACGATGCTATCTGCGGTCACGCCAATCAGAGCCGTATCGGTGTTTTCTCTGCTTACAACACCGAGGTGCTGCACTCAAAGAATGTCGTGAGCTTTGCACGTTCAAAGGGATGGTTCAAGGGTAAGGACAAGGATTTCAGCTGGAAGGAGGCTTATGCCAAGCCCAACTTCGAGGGACGGCGCTTCTGCGAGGCACGCGTATGGAGCTTCTTCAACCACTGGACGGATATGAGCCGCTATCTGCCCTGGGCGCTTGGGAAGGATCCTGATGCTGAGGATATGCCGCTTTGGATTATTCCGAGCCGCAAACTCTCGGTGCAGGATGTGGAGACTTGTATGCGCGACCATTATGAGAATACGCCTCTTGCCACCGACAGCACTGACATAGGAGGTGGCATTTGGCAGATGCCTTACAGGCCTACGCCGCTCAGCTTCAAGGTCGACGGAAAGAAATACTTCAACGAGCGCCCTACAAGTACTCAGCAAACGGGCTTCACGTATGTGAGCCAAATGAGGTCATGGTTGCCCCGCGAAATTGGTGGTGTGCTATGGTTCGGTAACGACGATGGAAATATGATTGCTTATGTGCCCATCTATTGCGGCAACACTGTACAACCGGAATGCTTCAACACGCCTGGAGCTGATGCGGTGACCTTCTCCGATAAGAATGCCTATTGGGTCTGCAATTGGGTGAGTAATATGGTATACCCGCGCTATTCTCAGATGTTTGGCTCGCTCAAGACGGTGCGCGACAGTCTGGAACAGAGCTGGTTCGCTGCGCAGCCTGCTGTCGAAACTAAGGCTAAGACGCTCTACAACTCCGATAAGGCCGCAGCGCTGAAGTATCTGAACGATTACAGCAATGACAAGGCTGCTGAGATGCTCGCACGCTGGAAGAAACTTGCCGTGTACCTCATCGTAAAGTATAATGATATGGCTGTGAAACCCGAGGAAAACGGTGTCTTCAAACGCACGGCTACAGGGCTCGGAGCAAAGGTAGCCCGTCCGGGATTCCCTCATAGCTTTGCCAAAGAATTGGTTAAGCAGACGGGAGATAAGTTTGCTGTCCCTGAGAACTAATTGAAAGCTATTTTCGGTTTTTCTTTTGGGGTGCTGGACTATGGATTGCCAAGTCTCAGCACCCTTTATGTTTTAATCGTGGGAACGAAAAACTCCCAATGTTGAAATGACATTGGAAGCTTTAGTTTAACCTGATTGCAGGTTACTTTACAGAAATCTTGATGCTCGTTTCCCCTATCTTACAGATGACAATGGATTCGGATGTTGAGAGCGAGACAGTGCCGTTGACAGCTTTCTGGCTGCCAAGCAGTTTTCCGTCGGTGGCATAGATATAAATATTGTAAATCAAGTTTCGCAAGCGCTTATGCTCTTTTTGAGTAGTAGTTTCTTGTTGATAGGCCCCGATTATTTTCGGGGCAAGAAGAGCTTCAAATAGAGAGAGTGTGCAATGGAAAACTT
>OMVH01000251.1 GCA_900314365.1 uncultured Prevotella sp.
TGCTCGAGATAGGACTTCGAGCGCCTCGAGATAGGACTACGAGGGCCTCGTGATAGGACTACGAGCGCGCTAAAACATAGGTTTTTCGAGGCAAAAATAGGGCTTTTTGGGGCTTTTTGAAGCGGTTTTGAGGCCTTCTGATGAGCCTCGAAAAATATAAGTGCCTAATACATAAATGTTTATAAACCCATTGAAAAAGTGGCTTATTTCAGAGCGAAGGAGAGTCTGCTGAAAAATGAGCCCGTTTTTTGGCCCTTTCGCGTTCTTATTTCTTTACAATCGCTTTTGCGACCTTTGATTTTTGATACGCTTTTTGGGGCAGAAATCAAACCAGTGTGCAATGAATTTTCTGTACAATCAGGAGGTGACTTCGTGTCCGGCAGCAAAGAAGGATTAACTCATGTTTCTGAAGTAACTATCCCTTTGCAGGGGCAACCCTTTTCGACGTTTTATTTCGGTGTAGCAAAGGCGTTATGACTAGAAACCGAAGAAGTTGGCTAACGACAAATAAGGCAAGAAACGACGGCCTCGTAGAGGTCGTGAGCATCTCGGTAGAGATGCACGTAACCCCAGCCGAGCGAAGCGAGCCTGGGGATTGCACACATCTTCCCCCTTCTCGCTCTCGTGCTTCGAAGATGTGCGAGAGCGTAGCTAACTTCCAGGAAGAGGTTGATTCATCTGCTCGCGGACAGCAACAAGGTTTGCTCCTACAAGGGATAATTAAACTTCCGAAACTTGAGTGGATTAATAGTATTCAGAGTTGTTTGTCCGTTGCAGTGCAGGGGGCTTGTGTCCGTCGGCAAGCACGAAATAGTCACCGGGCCATTCAGTTTATGTACGAATCTGCAGAAATAAAGAGGAATGAGATAGTTCGATGGCCGGATATTTTGTCGTGAATGGCTTTTGGAGTAACTTTGCACCATTAAAAGGTGAATTCGGAAATGGGAAAGACATTACATATTTTCAATCCTGAGCATGATATAGCCTTGGCTACGAACGTCGTTCGTTTCACGCCTCCTCATGCAGCACGTGAGCTAAGGGCAGAGCTTGGTTTTCTGCCTGCCCTTTGGGCTGGTGAGGGAGACTACGTGCTCGTTGACGATGTGGAAGCTGCTCGTGAGGCAGCACGCAAACTCCATGTACACATAGGAAAGGCTCACTTCGTCAGTCTGAAGGAATTAAGTGGAATTATTTCAGTGTTGCCAGATATGACGGTCAGTCCGTGGGGCTGGGATGCAGCCTTGCGCCGCCAGCTTCTCAGTGCCAGTCAGGACATGCGGACGGTGCTGCCTTCGCCAGAGACTCTCACGGCCATAAGATTGATGAGCAATCGTCGATTCGCTGCTTCGGTATTGTTGGGTGAGATTACGGCCAAAGACCCTCGGTTAGTGGGGCGCAGCTATTATCACAATGGTAATGCAGGCTCCATCAATGCTTTGGTCGGCGAGTTGGGAGGCCGTGCTGTGCTCAAGGCCCCTTGGAGCAGTAGCGGCCGTGGTATAAGATATGTTGAGGGCGGACTCACAGCTCATCAACTGGGCTGGGCTGCCAATGTCGTTCAGCGGCAGGGAGGTGTCATGGTGGAACCTTATTATAATAAGGTAAAGGACTTTGCTATGGAGTTTATGGCTGAAGCCGACGGTACCGTGAGCTATTGTGGTCTGTCGCTCTTCACAACAGCCAACGGAGCCTACTCGGGCAATTTGCTGGCTACGGAGACTGTGAAGGAGCAATTGCTTGCACCCTACGTCGATGCCGAGCTGTTACAGTGCGTGCGCAGCTCCATCATCAGCCTTCTCACAGGCAGATTCCGCGGAGTCTACTGTGGGCCTTTCGGTGTCGATATGATGATAGTAGAGGGGGAGCAACGGCAAGGTTTTCTGCTGCATCCTTGTGTGGAGATGAATTTGCGACGCACGATGGGCCATGTGGCCCTTGCTCTCACGCCGCCTGAAGGAGAGCGTCCCCGGGTGATGGCTATCTCTTTCGACGGTCATTATCACTTCCGTATCCGACCTTGGTATTATGGGGGACTGGAACTGTAAGGTTGGGTTTGGCTTCAGCAAAGGAAAAAGGGGCAAAGGAAGATAGAACTTCCCTTGCCCCTTTTCCTATGTGTCGGAGTAGGTTTCCGCTGCGTGAGTCTTACTTGATGTTAGGCTCCTCAAGCCCGTAGCCACCGCGACGGTCGATGACTTTCAGGTAGAGGCCTAAGAGGAAGGCCACAACACCGAGCCCTACGAAAACAAGCATTGGTACGGTGTAGTTGTACTTGAGCGGGTCGGTGACATTGGGGTTGCAGGCGTGCAGGACGCTTCCGATAATCATCGGGAAAGCATAGAGACCGATGTTTTGAATCCAGAATATCAGAGCATAAGCGGAGCCTAGGAGTTTCTTGTCGATGAGCTTTGGCACAGAAGGCCAGAGAGCTGCGGGCACGAGCGAAAAGCTGATGCCGAGGATAATGATGGCTGCGAGCGTGATGAGCACGCTGCCTGTAGCCGGTACGACAAAGGCAAAGGTGAGATGGCAGACTATCATGAGCAGGGCTCCAAGAATGAGCATTGTGGCTCCCTTGCCCTTATGGTCAAGATAATTGCCAAGGAAAGGTGTGATGAGTGCGGCACCGATGGGGAACCAGAAGAACACGCGGCCGGCTGCCTCAGCGGAGTAGTGGAGATTGCACTGCAGCATATTGATGGCATACTTCTGGAAGGGGAAGATGGCCGAATAGTAGAGTACGCAGAGCAGAGCCACTACCCAGAACATGCGCAAGCTCAGAATCTTGCCGATGTCTTTCACCTTGAAGGGGTCGTCTTTCTCCTCTTTAGCACCCTGTGCATCGAGTTTCTTGTCCATGAAGCCGTAGGTGATGAAGCTGATAAGACCAATGCACACAAGCAACAGGCTCACGGCAACAGGACGGCTCACACTCACGGGATTGATGAAGGCAATGACAGGGGCGCCCACCATGACCACGGCTACTCCAATGCGGGCAATAGCCATCTCAACACCCATGGCGAGGGCCATCTCGTGACCTTCGAACCATTTCACGATACCGCGGCTCACAGTGATACCGGCCATCTCGGAGCCACAGCCAAACACCATAAAGCCTATCGCTGCAAGCTTGGCCGAGGCTGGTTCGCCGGCATACCAAGGAGTGACGTTCCACCATGATTGTGGCAGATTGAGAATGCCGTCCATAAAGGTCTTCACCGCTGAGGTCTCGAAAGTGTCGGTCACGGCGTACCAGTTGATGAATGCACCGCACACCATGACGGCTCCGGAGAGTATAGCTGTGAAGCGAACGCCCATCTTGTCAAGAATGATACCTGCAAAGATGAGGAAGAATACGAAAACATTCAGGAAGGGCTCAGAGCCTGCATAGTGGCCGAAAGCCACAGGGTCCCAGCCACGCTGTGTCTGAAGCAGTGCTTGTAGCGGTGAGAGTATATCTACGAAGATGTAGGCGAAAAACATGGCTCCGGCCAGCAGGACAAGAGCCGTCCAGCGCAGTGCCTTGCTGTCGCTGAGCTTTGAATTGATTTGTTCTTGC
>OMVH01000250.1 GCA_900314365.1 uncultured Prevotella sp.
GGATTCAGTAACATGGCAATCATAGAACAGTAAAACATTCTCTGTATGATTGTGCATAATACTGGGTACCTGGATTTTATGCGGGTGTAATATGCAAGCTTCATTTCTATTTTTGTCAAGGTCTTATTCATCCACAATCGTAGCCACCACTCTCCGTGCTCCACCGTCGTTGCGGAATTCACAGAGATGTTTACTCCATATGGTAATTCTTCTCGGCTTTGCCCTTCCATGGCACTACTTTAAGATTGGCAGGCAAGTGATTCACTTTGTCTACCCATGATATGCCTTTCCTTTCTGTATTTTTAAGTGCATTTTGCAATATCTCTGCCATATATTAATCTTAGGAAAGCTTGAGAATTCCATAAATTCGTAGCCTTTTTTTTCGTAGGCAAAGATATTAATTTTATATGAATTGGAAAAATTATCTCGCAACAATGTTGTTTTAGTAGCAAATTGATTACTTTTGTATAATCATGGACGTACTATCACCACAGCAACGACATAAGAACATGGCTTCTGTTCGCTCTGCGAATACGAAGCTTGAGATACTTGTGCGCAAATATCTGTGGAGACAGGGATTCCGCTACCGGCTGAACAATCCGCGCTTGCCTGGTCATCCCGATATCGTGCTGCGGAAGTACCGAACGTGTGTGTTTGTCAATGGCTGCTTTTGGCACGGGCATGATGGTTGCAAGTACTTCCGGTTGCCAAAGACAAATACAGACTTTTGGCAGAAGAAAATCAAGCGCAATAAGGAACGATATAAGGAAGAGCAACGGCAATTGCCAAAGATGGGGTGGCACTGCATTACGGTGTGGAAATGCGAACTAAAGCCCAAGGTGAGGGAACAGACATTGAAGTCACTTGCATTCACCATCAACCATATTTATTTGAAAGACCATTCAATAAGCTATCCTCGCATAGAAGAGGAATGCGAGCTTGAGGCTGCAGCGGAACCGATACCAGAAAAACAATAGAAAACAAATTATGATGGAATACAAATACAAGATAGACATAGCGAACCTCGAAGACACTGAGACATTGGTAAAGTTTCAGATGGCGATGGCAAAAGAGTCAGAGGGAACGGAGTTGGATTATGAAACTGTACGAGAGGGAGTTAAGGCCGGCATCGCTGATGACGGCAAGGCGACTTACCTCGTGGCACGGAACGACGACAATGAGGTTCTCGGCTCGTTGATGCTTACAACGGAATGGAGTGATTGGAACAACAGCAACTATTATTGGATTCAAAGCGTGTATGTCCGTCCGGAATGCCGTCACCAAGGTGTTTTCAAGGAGTTATTTGACTTTGCCAAGGCCATCGCTCAGTCAGAGGGTGCCGGTGCGCTGCGCCTGTCTGTGGACCGCAACAACATTAACGCCCAACAGGTTTACCAGTCGCTTGGTATGCATGAGTGCCACTATCTAATGTATGAACTGTAAAAATGGAATAGTATGTCAAAAGCAGAAGTAAAGAAATACATAAAATCTCTTGACCGTCAGGGTCTTGAACAACTCGTCCTTGACCTCTATACAGCGCGTAAAGAGGCAAAAGAGTTCCTCGATTATGCTGTTCATCCTAATGACAACGCGAAGTATGAACAGTACAAAGAGATTATCACAAAGGAATTCTTCCCAAAGCGTGGGGACGGCAAGATGAGATTCTCCGTCTGTAAGAAAGCTGTCAAGGACTTCAAATCGCTTGATCCGGACCCCGTCTTGCTGTGCGACCTCATGCTTTACATTTCCGAATGCGCGAGCAGGGTGGCTAACGGTTGGGACGACTTATGGGAGTCGTTCTATGACGCTGCCTACAACAATTTTGTCAATGCTCTCAAGGAAATCTCAAAACAAGGCCTGCAGTCGCATTTCCAAAAACGAGTCGACAAGATATTGACCAACTGCCAGTCTTCAGGCTATGGCTTCCCGGATATGATGGAGGATGCTTACGCAGAATATTGGAAGGAAGATTAGGGCGCGAAATAGGGTGTTCAATAGGGTGTACCCAAATTTCGTTATTTTTCAACAACCTT
>OMVH01000248.1 GCA_900314365.1 uncultured Prevotella sp.
TTAGCATTATTTAACGCCCATTTTTCCGTATCAAAAATCAAAGTTTTCCATTGCACACTCACTTCATTTGGTGCTCTTCTTGTCTCAGAAAACGTAAAACATAATCCCGGATGCTTCGCAACACAGAAGGCGTGTAGTCCCTGCGCTACCCGGATATATTAAATAGGAAAAGAAGCCAAGGTTGTAAAAACATATTAGAAAATACTCATTTCTGTCACAGGTTTCAACTTTTATTTGTACTTTTGCAATGTAAACACAAGGCGCATACAAGCCGCCATACAACGGTGAGGCGCCCGTCAACGAACAACTAACTAATAATAAAAGCTACAACTATGTTAGGAACACCAGAAATCGTACTTATCGTACTCGTCGTATTGCTGCTCTTTGGAGGCAAGAAGATACCTGAGCTGATGAAGGGCTTGGGCAAGGGAGTAAAGAGTTTCAAGGAAGGCGTCAATGGGATTGAGCGCGACCTTGACCCCGATGCACCTCAGCAGACTTCCTCCAAGTCGAACGACGAACAAGTTAAGAAATAATGGCTGAAGAGGCAGAACTTACCTTCTGGGAGCACCTTGACGTACTACGGGGAGTCATCATCAGAATCCTTGTCGTCGGAGTTTTGTTTGGCATTGTAGCCTTCTGCTTCAAGGACCAGCTCTTCGACATCGTGCTTGCGCCCAAGAACTCTAATTTCATCTCTTACCGCCTCATGGGCGTGGAGCCCTTTGACATCAAACTCGTTAACATCGGCATCACCGAGCAGTTCATGATTCACATGAAGACCGCCTTGGGTTTCGGAGTGCTCGGTGCCTCGCCCTATATTCTGTACCAGCTCTATCAGTTCATTGCTCCGGCACTCTATAAGCGCGAACGCCACTATGCTTTGAAGATTGTCATGTGTGGCTACATCATGTTTCTGGTCGGAGTGTTAGTGAACTATTTCATCATCTTCCCGCTGACAGTGCGCTTCCTGGGCACCTATTCCGTTAGTCCCGAAGTGGGCAACCTGCTCTCACTTCAGTCCTATATGGATACGCTCTTGATGATGAGTATCGTGTTCGGTGTAGTCTTCGAGATACCGGTTATCAGCTGGCTTCTCGCCATTTTCGGAGTACTTAAAGCCGAGTGGATGCGCAAGTTCCGCAAGCAGGCTTTCGTGGCTATCCTTATCATTGCAGCCGTTATCACGCCGACCTCAGACATCTTCACTCTGTCGGTGGTGACGCTCCCAATATGGTTGCTTTGGGAAGCCAGTATTCTCATTGTGGCCATGACCAATAAGGCCGACAGGAAGAAACTCGAAGCGGAAACCGACGAACTTGAGCCTTCAGCTGATTAGTTTCAGCATTACGACCCTACAATAATGCCCCATCTCGCTGTCATGCGGAATGGGGCTTTGTCGTAGTAGCAACCGAAGGGTCAGTCTACTACATAAAGCACGTCTTCATTCACTCGGAAGTGCACTTCGCCCCCGGCGTAGGGCATGCCGTAGATGCGCTGTGCGTCGTGCTGATAATGAGGGCGCGGATCGAGTTCAAGAATCTGCCGGAGGAGATCCAATTCTGCTTGACTGTACCGGGATTGTAACGATTCGGGAAAGACCACCCGAAGGCGTTTGACAGGATTGCGGTCAACGAATCCCGACCGGGCCGAGGCGTGAGAATCGGCGAAAGTGACGTAGGGCTTGATGTCGAACACCGGTGTTCCATCCATAAGATCAGCACCTTTGACGTGGATTACAGGTCCTGAAGAGCCCGACAGCTCAATATGGTCAATCCTGACCGACGAGAGCCCTAACGCGTTTGGACGAAATGGCGACCGGCTGGCGAATACACCAACCTTGGTGTTGCCACCGAGCAGAGGCGGACGGACAAGCGGGCTGACAGCCTCATGAGGGTTGGCAGAGAAGCCCCAGATGAGCCAAATGTAGTCGAACAGCTCAAGTCCCCGCACCATATCCGGATTGCGATAAGACGGCTCGAAAACCACCTCACCACGGAGTTCCTCCACAATACCGCTCTGTTTGGGAATACCGAACTTCGAAGGAAAGGGCGAACGGAAGTAGGCTATAGGCTTGATTTCCATTTACTCACATCCTTGTTGATTGCTTATGTCGAGAGGTACGCAGCACCAGCGCGATACTTTCAGCATGACACCCAGACAAGGCACCTCCTTGAGCAAGTAGTATTTCTTGTTGCTTCGCACCAGCTTACCAGTGAGGCCCTTCAGCGGTCCGTATTTCACCATCACAGGTGTCCCTGCTTTCAGTTTGGCTTGTTCTGAGGTGATAAACTTACGCATGAGGATGTCCGGATTGCACATGGCCTGGAACTCAAACATTTGCTTCGCAGGTATCTCATAATAAGCACGGTCAGTGGCCGACTTGGTGACGACAGCCATCTTGTAGTTGAGCGATGTGATGAACCGTCGTATCTCAGCCTCTTCCTCCGTTTTTTTCAGGAAGATAAGATTGCGCACCACGGGCCTGAGCTCGTGGTGGATATGCCCCGCGGAATCAGCGAAGTCAGTCATCTGCATGGGTACGAACGTACTCATCTTCACGTCTGTAAAAGCCTGTTTCACTGCATTGAGCCGGGGCGTGTAAAGCTTGATGGCGTACCAAGGCAAAGAGTCTTCGGCTGAGGCATCAAAACCATCTGCCCCGAGCAACGGCGGCTGGAGCTCTTCGTCAGTTAACTTATAGTCTGTCATTTCCTTCATCTCTGGACGCAAAGTTAGACAAATAAAAGTTATCGGACAAAGAAACGCCAACCTATTTTCTGTGTTTTAGCCAGTTGTCGACGATTTTTGCGCCGTCAGGTGTCAGGACGCTCTCGGGGTGAAACTGGATGCCATGTACATCGAAGATCCTGTGGCGCAAGCCCATGATGTGGCCGTCATCCGATTCCGCCGTGACCTCTAATTCCTTTGGAAATCCCTCTCGTGCTACCACCCAACTATGATAGCGCCCCATTACCAAACGTTTAGGCAGACCGTCGAAGATGTAGTCATTCTCCAACTGTGTGCCTTCAGTCGCTACACCATGATAGACTTCAGCAAGATTCTCAAGCTTGGCTCCGAAGAACTGCCCGATGGCCTGGTGACCCAAACATACTCCGAGTATCGGTTTGCGCCCTGTGTAGTTCTTGATGACATCGAGGAGCAAACCTGCCTCTGAGGGAATCCCGGGTCCGGGACTGAGGATAATCTTGTCGAAAGACTCGAGTTGAGACATCGCGAACTGGTCGTTGCGATACACCTGAACCTCAGCTCCGAGCTGCTTTACAAGGTGCACTAAGTTATAAGTGAAACTATCGTAATTGTCAATGATGACTGTTTTCATGCGTTGAATAATTTATTTTACGTCAGAGTTGTTCAGCCATTCTTATGGCCTTGACGAGTGCTCCTAACTTGTTGTTGCTTTCTTCGAGTTCATATTCATCATTGCTTTTGGCCACGACACCCGAGCCGGCCTGGAACCAAAGTTCGCCATTACGGCTGATGAAAGTACGGATGACAATGGCTTGATTGAGGTCTCCACTGAGACCAATAAAGCCGATACATCCCCCGTAGGCACCTCTATTATGCGGCTCAATCTCAGAAATGAGCTGCATCGCTCTCACCTTGGGAGCTCCGGAGAGAGTTCCGGCGGGGAAAGTGTCAATGAACTCTCTCACTGAATCAGCACCGTCGTTGAGTGTTCCACTTACGCGGCTCACGAGATGAATGACATGGCTGTAGAACTGCATGTCCTTATAGAAGTCAACCTTAACATCATGACAGTTGCGGCTTAAATCATTGCGGGCGAGGTCCACTAACATCACATGCTCGGCATTCTCCTTAGGATCATTGCGGAGGAACTCTGCGTTCCTGCGGTCTTGTGCGGCATCACCGGTGCGTTTCGTGGTTCCTGCAATGGGATCGATGAAAGCGGTGCGTCCCACAATCCGGTTATGGGTTTCCGGACTTGAGCCAAAGATTCTGAAGCCGCCAAAGTCAAAGTAGAATAGGTACGGACTGGGGTTGATGCTGCGCAGAGCCCGGTAGAGCTTGAAGTCGTCGCCTTCATACTTCTGGATAAACCTGCGCGAGATGACTATCTGGAACACGTCGCCCCGCTTGCAGTGAGCCACACAACGCCGAATGTTGGCCTTGTGCTGCTCGTCGGTGAGTGTGCTGGTTGTATTGCCAATGGCGTGGAAGTCATAGGGCTTCACATTGGCCTTGTTGATGGTGCGCCACAAAGCATCGAGGTCATCGGCACCACCCAACGAGAGCAAGGTCATCGTGTTGTTGAAGTGGTCAAACACAAGGATGTCGCGATAGAACGTGTAGAGCATGTCGGGAGCGTCGTTGCGCTCCATCGTCGTGTCCTTCACAGCTATGTCCTCAAAATAGCGTACGGCGTTGAATGTTGTGTAGCCGTAGAGACCGTAGCAGTCGCTCTCCTCCCCTTCCACATGGAACCGGCTGAGGAAAGTGTTGATGGCCTCGGCCACTTCCTCCTTAGCCCTGCCCTTTGTGCTCATGTCGAGCGCCTTGCTTTCCTCGGTGCCGTCGGGATAGAAGGCAGTGACGATGCCATGAGCGACAGTGATTTTAGCCAAGGGGTTAACGGCGATATAGCTTCGCGCGTTGTCGCTGTCATGGTAGTCGGAGCATTCCAGGAGTACGCTCTGCGGTCCTAAATCTCTCAATCGCATGTAGATTCCCACTGGGGTGTAAAGGTCGGCCAGTACATGTCTGACCGACGTGCTGTATTCAAACTTCATGTGCTTTCAGCTTAGGGTGCTGTGACCACGATGTTGCAGTCGTTCTACTATCGTAGACGAAGTGCATTGACAAGGTGGTCGCACCGGTCATAATTTATAGTTGAGGTAAGTCTCGATATCCTTGTCGCCACGGCCGCTGACGGTGAGCACCACCACGTCGTCGGGACGGAATGTCATCTTGGGCAGTACAGCGACGGCGTGAGCGCTCTCTATGGCTGGGATAATGCCTTCCATACGGGTTAGCTCATACCCCGCTCGTATGGCCTCGTCATCGTTGATAGCAAAAACTTTCTCGCGGCCTTTCACGGCCATATTGGCATGCATGGGACCGACACCGGGATAGTCGAGTCCGGCACTGATGGTGAAAGCCTCCTCAATCTGGCCGTCATCGGTCTGCATGACCAGTGTGCGTGCACCGTGGATGATGCCCTCCGTACCACAGTGTATCGTGGCCGCAGTATGGTCGGTATCAATGCCATGCCCCCCTGCTTCAGCCAGGACAATGCGCACGCGGTCGTCGTCAATATAGTGGTAGACGGTTCCGGCTGCGTTGCTTCCACCGCCGACACAGGCAATAAGGTAGTCGGGATAATCGCGTCCCACCTTTTCCTGCAACTGCCATTTAAGCTCTTCGGAGATGACACTCTGCATCCTTGCCACAATGTCCGGATAAGGATGAGGGCCCATTGTAGAGCCCACAAGGTAGTAAGTCTCCTCGGGATGACAGCACCAGTCGCGTATGGCTTCCGAGCAGGCATCGCTAAGAGTCATGTTGCCGGTAGTGACAGCGTGGACCTCAGCGCCTAACATACGCATGCGCTCCACGTTGGTGTGCTGGCGCTCCACATCGGTCTTGCCCATGAATATCTCGCACTTCATGTTCATGAGAGCGCACACCGTGGCCGTGGCCACTCCGTGTTGTCCTGCACCGGTCTCTGCCGTCACGCGTGTCTTGCCCATCATCTTTGCGAGAAGTATTTGCCCGATGGCATTGTTTATCTTGTGAGCTCCCGTGTGGTTGAGGTCCTCACGCTTGAGATAGAGCTTGCAACCATACTTTTGGCTCATGCGCGAGGCGTAGTAGAGCGGTGTGGGGCGGCCCACATAGTCCTTGAGCAACTCGTGATACTGCTTGCGGAAGTCCTCACTCTCGATGATGGGTAGATAGGCTTCCTGCAGATCGTGCACACATTTATAGAGTATCTCGGGCACGTAGGCACCGCCAAAGCGGCCGTAGAAGCCTTCTGCGTCGGGGTAGCCAAGCCCCTTCTCGAACTTCGTCTTAAAGTCTTTCTCTTCTTTCATAATCATCTTTCTTTACTGTTCGTGTCTGCTGTCCGTTCAGTGGCCCAGCGCCTCATAAAGTTTATCGATGGCTTTGTCGGCATCTCCAGTCTCATTAAGCAGCGTGACAAATTTGCTGCCAATGATAGCTCCTGCTGCATTCTGCTGTGCGCTTTCGAGAGTCTGCTTGTTGCTGATACCGAAACCAATCATCCGGGGATGCTTGAGTTGCATGGCGTTGATACGTCGGAAATAATCAAGCTTAGCCTCATTGAAACTCTTTTGTGCGCCCGTGGTGCTGGCCGAAGAAACCATGTAGATAAATCCGTCGGTGTTGTCGTCGATGAAGCGCACTCGTTCCTCGCTCGTCTCCGGCGTTATCATCATGATGATGCGTATGCCATAACGGTCAGCAATAGGCTTCACGCTCTGCATGTAGTCCTTGAAGGGAAGGTCGGGGATGATGGCACCCGAGACACCGCTGTCCACACAGCTTCGGCAGAACTCTTCGATGCCGTAGTGCATAATGACATTGAGATAGCCCATCAGAATCAAAGGGATTCTGACTTGGTCTTTGACAGCGCGCAGCTGGGCAAATATCTTTCTCAAAGTGATGCCATTGCGAAGTGCCACTGTGGCAGCGCTCTGGATGACCGGTCCGTCGGCGAGCGGATCGCTGAAAGGTATTCCTACCTCTATCATGTCGATACCGCGGCGTTGCAGTGTGAGCACCACATCGCCCGTACAGTCAAGAGTCGGACAGCCGGCACAGAAATAGAGCGACAGCAACTTGCGGTCCTTGTTGTCTTCAAAAAGTTGGTTGATTCTATTCATCTCTGATTTCCTTTATAAAAGTCCTTAGTCTCTCCACGTCCTTCATGGCAGGCTCCGTTTCGAAGCGGCTGTTGAGGTCGATGCCGGCAAAGCGTGGATGACGGAATGCCTTCACCTTCTCAACATCGTCGGGGCCGATACCCCCACTGAGCAGAAAGGGGATTGTACCGTGGTAGTTGCTGAGCAGCGACCAGTTGAACCCTACCCCACTGCCACCTGGCACAGAGCTCTTAGTGTCGAAAAGAAAGTAGTCCACGAGTCCCTCGTAAGCTTCGCAGACCTCAAAGTCAGACGCAGAAGCCACGTTGACGGACTTAATAATGCCGATATGACGGGTGATGTCGGGCACTACGGTCCTTCGCAGATTCTCTATCATAGTAGGACTCTCGCTGCCGTGAAGCTGTACGAAGTCGAGACTGTAGTTGTAGATGCGTGTGATGATGTTTTGGGGCATGTCGTCAACAAACACTCCTACTCGCTTAGGCTTTGTGGCAGAGAGTTCGTCGGGCATGCCTCTGCTCGCCTTCAACCTCGATTCGCTGTAGTCGGGCAGTATACCGGCCTTGCTGCTTATCATTCTGACGAAACGGGGCGAGGCCGGTGCGAAGATGAAGCCCAACATGTCAACGCCGAGCTCAGCTACAGCATGTATATTGTCGGCATCACGCATGCCGCATACTTTTATAATCATATACAGTTCAATATGTTATTATATTAATGCTAAAGAAGTGATATAAAGTCGGCTAGCGCCTTGCCGGGCTCCTTTTCCCGCATGAAACGCTCGCCCATGAGAAAACCTCTGAATCCCTCTTGGCGCAGTGCTTTCACCGTCTCGGGTTGCGAGATGCCGCTCTCGCTCACCTTGCAACCGTCTTTTGGCAATTTGGATGCCAGACGAAACGAATTATTCACATCGGTGACGAAGCTTCCCAAGTTGCGATTGTTGATTCCGTAGATATCTGGCTCCACCTCCATGTATTCAAGGTCGGTGTCACCATGCATCTCGAGCAGCACCTCCAATCCCAGCCGGTGGGCATTGGCTGCCAGTCGGCGGCAGTCGGCCTTGCTTAAGCATGCAGCAATAAGCAGTACGGCCGAAGCACCACAATAGCGGGCTTGGAGCAACTGGTAGTCATCGATGACGAAATTCTTGTAAAGGACGGGGATTGTGACACCGGCAGCGCGAGCCTCTTGTACAAACTCATCGTATCCACCGAAGAAATGACTGTCGGTCAGAATACTTAATGCAGTTGCACCATGATGTTGATAATCAAGTGGTACGATGCTTGCCTTAGAGTCTTTGTTTATCCATCCTTTGGATGGTGAGCGCCGTTTGAACTCCGCTATGATGCCTGTCGGAGAGTCGAGGAGCGCCTTCTTCATCGAGGGAACGGACTTTTCCAGCAATGGCTCTACAAGGTCGGCCATATGGGAGAAGGGCACGAACCGCTTTCTCTCCTCTATCTCCTCACGCTTATGAGCAACAATTTCACTGAGGATATCCATGAAACAGACTTAAGAATTGAGTGAAACGAACTTACGGAAAGTGCTGAGAGCCTTGCCACTGTCAATCGACTCGCGGGCTATTTCCACACATTCATCGATGGGCTTTCTTCCTTTTTCGAGCACCTGAATGCCAAAGGCCGCATTGGCCATGACAATGTTCTTCTGAGCCGGCAGAGCCTTGTTCTCAAGCACTGCGTCGAAGATGGCCGCAGCCTCGTCCTCGTTGGCTCCGGCCACCAACTCTTCAGGACGTGCAGGTGCAAAGCCAAGGTCGGAGGGTTTGAAGACACGCTCGTAGTCGTTGGTGGTCACCTTAAAGTCACCTGTAAGCGAAATTTCGTCGTAGCCGTCCATGCTGTTCACGATTCCATAGTCGATGCCTATGCGCTGGTATACACTGTGATAGAGGCGCATCTGATTCAGATTGGCCACTCCAAGAAGCTGACATTGAGGCTTTGAGGGGTTCACGAGCGGACCGAGGAGATTGAAGAAAGTGGGGAAAGGAAGTGCTTTGCGCACCGGCGCTACAAACTTCATCGCCTTGGCAAAGAGTTGTGCATGGAGGTAGACGATGCCGCACTCATTGATGGACCGGTTGAGCTTGTCGATGTCGTCGGTGAACACCACGCCGTGCTCCCTGATTACGTTTGAGGCTCCGCTCACGGAGGTAGCTGCGTAGTTGCCATGCTTGGCCACTTTGTAACCGGCGCCGGCTATGACAAAGCACGACGTAGTGGAGATGTTGAAAGTGTTTTTGCGGTCGCCGCCAGTACCCACAACATCGATGTATCGGTCGCAGTCGAGCGGTACGGCAACGCCGGTCTCAAGGATACCTTCGCGGAACCCCAAGAGCTCGTCCACGCTGATGCCACGCATCTGAATAGCTGTGAGCAGGGCCGTAATCTCCTCGGTGGAAAACTCGTTCTTCGTGATGCCCACCAGGATGTCCCTGGCTTCATCCTTCGTCAGCTCTTCGTGATTGAGCAGGCGGTCAAAAACTTTCTTTGCTTCCATAGCTAACTGTTTATAAGTTTAACGTTCATTGCTGTAATTAAGGAAAAAGGCCTGTCGTAAGAACGGCAGGCCTTTCTGATATCCTCTTTTATATATCTACACGGCGACACTTCTCACGACTTTTTCAATCTTGAGCAACGCCACCACCATGATGTAGACATATTCTTCTTCATTCGTATTGATGTTTTGTTTACGACAGCAAAGTTAGAGATTAATATTTAAACCGCAAAATATTAACGCCAAAAAATGACTTTTCTAATCAAAAAAAGCTTGTTTGAGCATTTTCCGTAACAAGATGCTTGTTGTCCAACAATCTGGTCAGCACTTCAACCGGTAAAATGAATGGGTGGTCAGACAATTGCTAAGCTGTCATCTGCACTTTTCCCGACTTCGTCAATGCGTCACCTTAAATTATATGAATGATGCTGTTAATATTCTCATATAGTTAAGGGTTGACAGACATTCATATTATTTTTGACCAAAACCAGCAAAACACTTGC
>OMVH01000263.1 GCA_900314365.1 uncultured Prevotella sp.
GTCGACACCGTCACGTCGGTATTATAGGAGAAGGTAGGCTTCTGACCGGCGCGACCCTTCTTCGTGGTGATGATGATGACGCCGTTGGAGGCACGAGAACCGTAGATGGCCGTTGCCGATGCATCCTTCAGCACCGTGAAGCTTTCAATGTCGTTCGGGTTGATCATAGCCAGGATGTTACTCATACCCGTGGCTGTGTTGTTGTCGATAGGCAGACCATCAATGACGTAAAGAGGGTCGTTGCTGGCCGAGAGAGAGGCACCACCGCGGATGCGAATCTGTGCGCCGGCACCAGGAGTACCGCCGGCTGTCTGCACGTCGACACCAGCAACCTTTCCGACAAGCATATCGGAGGCGTTGTTGGTGATACCCTTCGAGAGGTCGTCGGGTTTCATGGCCGTGACAGAACCCGTGAGGTCATTCTTCTTGGCATGACCGTAACCGATGACCACCACCTGGTCGAGTGTCTTGGTGTCATCCTGCATGGTGATGACCATGTTTGCACTGGCATTAGCCGTTGCATTGGCATAACCGATGTAAGACACTGTGATGGGCGTGCCGGGAGCCGCCGTCAAGGTGAAGTTGCCGTCGACATCAGTCACAGCAGCGTTCTTACCGCCAACATTGACGGTCGCTCCAATGACGGGTTCGCCGGTAGCATCCTTTACATGGCCGTTGACAGTGATTTGCTGTGCAAAGGCACTTGCAGTGAGTAGAAGGCCGCAAAGCAGCGCTCCTAACCTCAGAGGCAATTTTACTTTTACCTGCTTCATCATTTTAGTTTTTTAGTTATTTAATGATTACTCTATATTGATTACTGCTCTTTAGCGATTAGGCACTACCCTTGTTATCTGCTGATTTTAAGCGTCTTCTGTCTTTAGTGCTACGTCAGTACGTTAGGTAGGCTTCATTGATTCAAGCGCTGCAAAGTTACATTAATGAACACCCGTCTTGACATAAATTTCGTTTAAAAACGTTATCTAAGCAGTGCAAACGTTTGCGTGTGATGCAGACAAAAAAGAGACGCTTTGCCTTCGTCGAAGCGGGATGTTTGCATAACTTTGCACGCGTAGAAAAGACCAGACCTCAAGTGAAAGAACCTGAACCAATCACAATGAAGGATATAGCAAGGGAGCTCGGAGTATCCGTTGCCACTGTGTCGCGTGCCCTCAGCGACAGTCCTAAAATCAGCAAACCCCGGAGGCTTGCCATCCAAGCTTTCGCTAGGGAACATAACTTTGTACCCAATGTCATTGCCGAGACTTTGCGTGCATCGCGCGTAAGGCCTTCGAAGATTATCGGCGTCATAGTACCCCAAATCCCGCATTACTATTTCTCGACCATACTTAGTGGTATTGAAGAGGAGGCCTACGTGAGAGGCTATTCCATCATGTTGGCGCAGAGCAACGAGCGATTCGACCGTGAAGAGCAGATATGCCAGCGTTTCTATGAGAATAAGGTGTGTGGCATCATTGTCTCGCAAGCCAAGGATACTCAGAAATACGACCATTTCAAGAAGCTCATGGACAGTGGAGTTCCCCTGGTGTTCTATGACCGCATCTGCACCGGTGTTGACTGCAGCCGAGTAGTTGTCGATGACTATATGGGAGCCTTCACGGCGGTCACTCATCTTATCAATACGGGTTGCAGGCGTATTGCCTACTACAGTTCTCCCATGAACCTCGAAATTTCGAAGAACCGCTATAATGGCTATCGTGATGCCCTGCTCAAGCGTGGCATCGAGCCTGAAGAACGTTTCGTCAAGATATGTGACAACCGGGCTGACGCCGAGGCCATCACTCCCGATCTGCTTTCTCAGGAGGAGGTGCCCGATGCTTTCTTCGCTGTCAACGACGATACAGCCATCGGCATTCTCTATACGGCCAAACGGATGGGCTACCGTATTCCGGAGGACCTGAGCATCTGCGGCTTTACCAATGGTGTGAGGGCTACTGCCTGCGACCCGATGCTCACTACAGTGGAGCAGCGGGGCATCCTTGTGGGTGAGGAGGCGGCTAATATCCTCATTGGACAGGTGGAAGGCTCTCTGCCTCGTGACAAGGTGGAGCGACGCGTAGTGCGCACAAGGCTGGTCATCCGAGGGACAACGCGCTGAGGAAACTCCTTCCGCTGTGTTCTTTCTGAGGATTGTAGAAGGCAGAATGCCTTTTCAAAGTCTCCGGGAGGGTAATATGCATCGGGTGCTATGCGTGAACGCTACGGAGCCCCACGCTGCCAAATGATTTAAGAAGAATATGACTAAAAAACTATAGCAATTATGAAACAGAAACCTGATTTGAGCTTTTGGCAACTGTGGAACCTTAGTTTTGGGTTCTTCGGTGTCCAGATTGCCTACGCGCTGCAGAGTGGAAACGTCTCGCGCATCTTCTCAACAATGGGAGCCGACCCCAAGAGCCTTGGATGGTTCTGGATTCTCCCTCCTCTCATGGGAATGATTGTACAGCCCATTGTCGGTGTGGTGAGCGACCGTACTTGGTGTCGCTTCGGCCGTCGCGTACCTTATCTTATAGCTGGTGCTTTGTTGGCAGTCATTGTCATGGTGCTGCTGCCCAATGCCGGTTCGTTAAGCGATGTGTTCTGGGTGGCAATGGCTTTAGGTGCCATCATCCTGATGTTTCTTGATACGAGTCTGAATATGGCTATGCAACCTTTCAAGATGATGGTGGGTGACATTGTGAACGAGAAGCAGAAAGGCACCGCCTATGCCATTCAGAGTCTGTTGTGCAACAGCGGTCAGGTGGTGGGATTTGCACTGCCATTCCTCATGTCGTACATCGGTTTCAGTACCGATGCCACGCATGGTGTGCCTTTTTCTTTGAAAATGGCGTTCTACATCGGTGCAGCCATCCTGATAGCTTGTGTGATCTACACTTGCCTAAAAGTCAAGGAGATGCCTCCGAAAGAGTATGCTGAATACCATGGTATCACGGAGGCGCAAGAGAACGAGAAGGTGAGTATGGTGCAACTTCTCAAACGCGCTCCTTCCAATTACTGGCGGGTAGCCTTGGTACAATTTTTCTGTTGGGCTTCGTTCCAGTACATGTGGATTCATTCTACCGGAGCCATAGCCAGTCTTGTCTGGGGCACTACTGACAGCCATTCGATTCCTTACCAGGAGGCTGGTGACTGGACGGGTATCGTTTTTGCTGTGCAGGCCGTTGTGAGCGTTCTGTGGGCAATGGTCCTGCCTGAGCTTGAAAAGAAGGCCGGGCTGAAAGGAGCTTATGCCATCAGCCTGCTTATCGGAGCCATTGGCTTTGCCATGATTCCATTTATACATGACCAGTATTTGCTCTTCTTGCCCTATGCTCTGACCGGCTGCACGTGGGCTGCCATGCTTGCCTTACCTTTTACTATAGTCACAAACGCTCTCGAAGGAATGCCCCACATGGGTACCTATCTGGGTCTCTTCAACTGTGCCATTTGTCTGCCGCAAATCATCGCCGGGCTACTCAATGCCGGTGTGGTATGGTTGGTAGGCTCGCAGCCCCACATGCTCCTCGTGAGCAGTCTGTGCCTGCTGGCTGGAGTATTCTCCGTAAAGGTGATTGACGACAGGAAAAGCAAACCAGCCTCAATGAAGGCTAACGAATAAACATCATAAT
Organism: uncultured Prevotella sp.; assembly: GCA_900314365.1. Taxonomy (GTDB): domain Bacteria; phylum Bacteroidota; class Bacteroidia; order Bacteroidales; family Bacteroidaceae; genus Prevotella. The sequence continues at coordinate 3,627 of OMVH01000263.1, forward strand.
GATATGAAGATATATTTCAATTTGGAGTACCGCGCTGCCGAAGGTGAGCGTCTCGTACTCAATTTCGTGGGTAAAGGGCTCAGGGGTGAGTCCTTCATGAACCACGGCGACATGAAAACGACGGATCGTATTCATTGGACGCTTACGGTGGAGACCGAAGTTTATGAGTCTCCTATTACTATCGCTTACTTCTATTCTGTATATAAGGCAATGTCTCCTGTAAGGCACGAATGGACGAACAAACCCCATTCGCTCTGTCTAAGCTTTGCCAAGGCTAAAGACATAACGGTCTATGATCACTGGATTGACCTTCCTGAAGACTCTGTGCTTTACAGTAGTGCCTTTGCAGACTGTCTCCATGCAAGAAAGACTGTCAATATAAAGCCGACAAGCTTTAACACTACAGTGCGTCTGAAGGTGCGTGCGCCTCAGTTGCGCAGTGTGGAGCGTTTGGCCATAGTAGGTGAGATTCCTTCCTTGGGAGAGTGGAATGCCCTGAGAGCTGTTGACATGCAGGAACTCACAGAGAATGAGTGGACGGTTGACTTCGACGCGAAGCCTTTCATGGGGCGCACGGTGGAGTTCAAGTTTGCAGCTCTCGATGCCAAGAAGGATGTCACGCCTTTATGGGAGGATGGTATGAACCGCAAGATACAGGTACCCCAGCTCCCTGACGGCGGGGTTGTAGTGTATGAACTCTCCGAAGCTCATTTTCCCATCTATCCGCCACGGCTTGCCGGAACTTTGGTGCCCGTGTTCTCACTCCGGACTAAAGAGTCTTACGGTGTGGGCGATTTCGGCGACCTGCGGCAGATGATAGATTTTGTGGCCTCCACGGGCCAGCATGTGCTCCAAGTGTTGCCTATCAACGACACCACTTCTACACATACTTGGTGGGACTCTTATCCCTACTCGTGCATCAGTGTGTTTGCTTTGCATCCCCAATATTGTGATTTGAGGCAGCTTCCACCTTTGAAGGATAAAGAGCAAGAGCTGAAGTTCCGTGAAGAAGGGCGCAGACTCAATGCTCTGCCTCAGATTGATTATGAGGCCGTTAACAAGCTCAAGGACAGCTATCTCAAAGCCGTTTATGCGCAGGAGGGTAAGCAGGTGCTCTCGGAGCGTGGGTTCAAAGAGTTCTTCGAGGCCGAGGCCTCCTGGCTCGTGCCCTATGCACAATTCTGCCATCTCCGCGACCTCTATGGAACGGCTGATTATGCGCAGTGGCCCGACCACAGACAGTGGAACGAGGCCGACCGCAAGGCGCTCTCTACACCGCGCAACAAGGAGTTCTCGAAAGTGGCCTTCTATTACTATGTTCAGTTCGTGCTGAGCTCGCAAATGAAGTCCGTCCACGATTACGCCCGCTCAAAGAGCGTCATCCTCAAAGGAGATATTCCTATTGGTGTGGCCCGGTACGGTTGCGATGTATGGGCCGAGCCCCGCTACTTCCATCTCGACGGTCAGGCCGGAGCACCACCTGATGCGTTCTCTGCCAAAGGCCAGAACTGGGGATTCCCCACCTATAATTGGGATGCAATGCTGGCCGACGGCTGCAAATGGTGGAGGAACCGTCTGAGCTGCATGTCGAAATATTTCGATGCTTACCGCATTGACCATGTGCTCGGTTTCTTCCGTATTTGGGAGATTCCTACAACTTGTGTCTCTGGACTTCTCGGACAGTTCTCGCCCGCCTTGCCTCTCACGCGTGAAGAGATAGAGTCCTTTGGACTGCATTTCCAGGAAGAACTCTTCACAAAGCCTTTTATTGCTGACTGGGTGATAGACCGCATCTTCCATGAGTATGCCGACGAGGTGAAAGCTAACTACCTTATTCATGAGCACGACGACATCTGGAGCTTGAAGCCTGAGTTCGACACAGAGTGCAAGGTGATGAAGGCCTTTAAGGGCAAGGAGTCGGTGAAGGACATCACGCTGCGTGACGGTATATGCGCCCTGGTTGACAATGTGCTCTTTGTGCGTGACAAGAAGGATGCCAATAAGTTCCATCCGCGCATCTCTGCTCAGCTCGACTTTATGTACGAGGCTCTGTGCGATTCCGACAAGGCTGCCTTCAACCGTCTTTATGATGATTATTATTACAGGCGCAATAACTCTTTCTGGTATGATCAGGCTATGCGCAAATTGCCGCTTCTGACGCAGGCCACCAATATGCTTGTCTGTGCTGAGGATCTTGGAATGGTACCCGACTGCGTGCCTGGAGCTATGGCCAACCTTCACATCCTGAGTCTTGAGATTCAGTCGATGCCTAAGGACTCAAGTGTTAAGTTCGGACATCTTTCCCGCAATCCTTACCGCAGTGTGGCCACCATCAGTACCCACGACATGCCCACACTCCGTCAGTGGTGGGACGAAGACTGGAACCGTACCCAGGAGTACTACAACACCATGCTCTATCGGGGTGGGGCTGCCCCGCATCCATTGCCAGGCTGGCTGGCCAGCGACATCGTTTCACGCCATCTCACTTCACCTTCTATGCTCTGCATTCTGAGTATCCAGGACTGGATGTCCATTAATGAGCGGCTGAGGCTGAAAGATGAGAACGCAGAGCGAATCAACGTGCCTGCTGAAGCCCACCACTACTGGCGCTACCGTATGCACGTGAATATCGAGGATCTGTCTCGCAATGATGATTTCTGTGAAAGCATAAGGGAACTTGTCGTGGAGTCCGGTCGATGATGCTAATCTAACTTGTTTATAGGTATGAAAAAGATATTATTCTTAGCTGCCGCATTGCTGGCACCCTTATGGGCGCTCGCCCAGCAAGTGAAATCGCCCGATGGAAATATTTCTGTCACGTTCTCGCTTCAGAACGGTGTACCCACCTACGAGATGTCCTATAAGGGCAAGGCTGTGGTGAAGCCATCGCATTTGGGGCTCGAACTGGCCAAGGACAAACATGCCTCAAAGGGTGACAAGGAGACAAGTCTCATGGACGGTTTCACAGAGACGGGCTCCCGTCAATCTACGTTCGATGAGACGTGGAAACCTGTATGGGGACAGTATGCGAATATCCGTAACCATTATAATGAACTTGAAGTCGACCTCGCCCAGTCTGCCACATCAAGACGGATGGTGATTCGCTTCAGGGTCTACAACGAGGGTATGGGGCTGCGCTATGAGTTCCCCCAACAGAAGGAACTCAACTACTTTGTTATAAAAGAGGAGCATACGCAGTTCGCTATGACCGGTGACCACACGGCATGGTGGATTCCCGGCGACTACGATACGCAGGAGCAGGAGACGCAGGAGAGCAAGCTTTCAGAGATTCGTTCTCGCTTCCATGATGCTGTCAACTGGACCAATTCGTCGGTTGCTGTGTTCTCGCCCACCGGTGTGCAGACATCCTTACAGATGAAAACCCAGGACGGGCTCTATATCAACATCCATGAGGCTGCCTGCATCGACTATGCAACCATGCATCTCAATCTTGATGACAAGAACATGGTGTTCGAGAGCTGGCTTACTCCTGACGCTACGGGCTTGAAGGGCTTCATGCAGACGCCCTGCCAGACACCCTGGCGTACGGTGATGGTGAGTGATGATGCGCGCACCATGCTGGCAAGTAGTATGATATACAATCTCAACGAGCCTTGTAAGATAGAAGACACAAGCTGGATTCATCCTACGAAGTACTGTGGCGTGTGGTGGGAGATGATTGTCGGGCGCAACAGCTGGAACTACACCGACGACTATCCTTCAGTAAAGCTCGACCAAATGGACTGGAGCAAAGCCAAGCCTAACGGACGCCATGGGGCCAATACGGCTACTGTCAAGCGATATATTGACTTCGCGGCCGCCAATGGCCTGCAGGAGGTGCTCGTGGAAGGATGGAATGTAGGTTGGGAGGACTGGTTCGGTCATCAGAAGGATTACGTCTTTGACTTCGTTACTCCTTACCCTGATTTTGACTTAAAGGAGCTCAACGACTATGCCCATTCGAAGGGGGTGAAGCTCATGATGCACCATGAGACGAGCAGTAGCGTGGTCAACTACGAGCGTCACTTGGAAAAGGCTTATTCGCTCATGAACCATTATGGCTATGATGCAGTGAAGAGCGGATATGTAGGCGATATCATTCCACGAGGTGACCACCACTACTCACAGTCCATGAACAATCACTATCTCTACTGTGTCAAAGAGGCTGCCAAGCATCATATCATGGTGAATGCCCACGAGGCCGTGCGTCCTACGGGCATTGCGCGTACATGGCCCAACCTTGTGGGTAATGAGAGCGCACGGGGAACGGAATATGAGGCTTTCGGCGGGAATGCTCCTTATCACACTGTCATCCTGCCCTTCACGCGACTGCAGGGAGGACCTATGGACTACACGCCGGGTATCCTCGAAACTCAGCTCAAGACATGGAGCAGCAATGAGAGTTATGTGCGCACTACGCTCGTGGGGCAACTCGCTCTCTATCTGGTGATGTGGGGTCCGTTGCAGATGGCTGCCGATCTGCCAGAGAACTATGCCAAGTACAACGATGCCTTTCAGTTCATCCGCGATGTGGCTGCCGATTGGTCAGACTCTCGTTATATTGAGGCTGAACCTGCCCGCTACATCACTGTGGCACGTAAGGCCAAGGGTACCGATGACTGGTTTATTGGTGGCAAGTGTAACGAGGATGGGCACAAGAGCATTGTTAAGCTCGATTTCCTCGACAAGGGCCGGAAATATGAGGCTACTATCTATGCCGATGGAAAGGATGCCTCCTATGACAAGAACCCCAAGGCCTACACCATTACTAAGCGTACGGTCAAGAAGGGCGATGTCCTGAAGTTGACCGAAGCTCGTGGCGGAGGCTTTGCCGTCAGTGTGAAGGCTAAGTGACGACAGAACTTTCTTTAACCCTCATTTTCCTGATATGAACATCCGACAATTATCCATCATGTTATTTGCGATGTTGTCAACAAATCTGTCTGCCTGGGCACAAGACATCTTCAATGAGATGTCATACAGTCCCAAGCAGACTGTTTTTTTTCTCAACGCGCATAAGCGTCCCACTATCTCGCTTTGGAGCGATGGTACCGGAGGCAAGCCGGTGCGTACGGTGAAGATGCGTGCCGACGGTAAGAACCGTTGGACGGCCACTGTCAAAGGCGACCTGAAAGGGCTGTTCTATACCTTTAACATCGGAATGGGTGACACTCCGGGTGTCTTTGCCAAGGCCGTAGGTGTCAACGGGCAGCGTGGCGCCATCATCGACTTGCAACAGACCGATCCCGAAGGTTGGGCCGACGACCATCGGCTCACAACCCGTTCGCCCGCCGACCTTGTTGTCTACGAGATGCACCACCGCGACTTCTCCATCGCCAGCCATGCTGCCCATCCGGGGAAGTTCCTTGCACTGTCAGAGCCTTGGGCGGTGGACTATCTGAAAAGTCTCGGTGTCAACGCCGTGCATATCCTGCCGTCGTTTGACTTCGCCTCAGTCGATGAGACAAAACTCGATAGGCCACAGTACAACTGGGGCTACGACCCACTGAACTACAATGTGCCCGAGGGTAGCTACGCCACCGATCCCTATACGCCTGCCACACGCATCCGGGAGTTCAAGCAGATGGTGCAGGCACTGCACAATGCTGGTATCCGCGTCATCCTTGACGTGGTCTACAACCACACCTTCGACTTGCAGAACAGCAACTTCCAGCGCACCTATCCCAATTACTATTATCGCTTTGCCAAGGACGGCAAACCCAGCAACGGCTCTGGATGCGGCAACGAGACGGCCTCGGAGAAACCTCTCATGCGCGAGTTCATGCTTGAAAGCGTGAAGTACTGGGCTGAGGAGTATCATATCGACGGCTTCCGCTTCGACCTCATGGGTGTGCACGACATCCCGACGATGAACGCCATTCGCAAGGAGCTCACCGCCCTCGACCCTGGCATCTTCATCTATGGTGAGGGGTGGAGTGCTGGCAGCTGTGCACTGCCCAACGACAAACTGGCCATGAAGGCCAACATGAAACAGCTGCAGGGCATTGCCGCCTTCTGTGATGACCTGCGCGATGCAGTGCGTGGACCGTTCAGCGACGACCACAAGCCTGCGTTCCTGGCCGGACTGCCGGGCAGTGAGGAGAGCATCAAGGCAGGCATAGCCGGAATGATAGCTCATCCACAGGTGGACTATTCCAAGGTGAACTACAGCAAAGAGCCGTGGGCTAAAGAGCCTACTCAGATGATAGCTTACGTGAGTTGTCACGACGACATGTGTCTGGTCGACCGTCTGAAGGCTACTATCCCCGGCATCAACACTCAGGAGCTGCAAGCCCTCGACAAGCTCGCTCAAACCATCGTGTTCACATCTCAAGGTGTGCCGTTCATGCTCAGTGGTGAGGAGCTGCTGCGCGATAAAAAAGGTGTGCACAACAGCTTTAATTCTCCCGATAGCATCAATGCACTCGATTGGGGCAATCTGCAACGCTATCCGGGCATCACCGACTATTACCGCCGTCTCATTGCCTTGCGCCGTCATCATCCGGCTTTTCGCTTAGGCTCTGCCTCCGCAGTGCGTGAGCACTTGGAGTTCCTGCCGTCGCAGCCGGCCCTCGTGGCCTTCCATCTGAAGAACCTTGCCGGGGTCGACAGCTGGAGCGACATCTATGTGGTGTTCAACGGCAATCGCGACGCGCGCACAGTTGCCCTGCCCAGAGACAACTATCGTGTGGTCTGCCAGGACGGGCAGATCGACGAGACCGGTCTCGCCAGCCTACAAGGCGGCATGGTGAAGGTCAGTGGACAGAGTGCGATGATCGTGGTAAAATAATATAGAAGATATGAAGAAAACGCTCATGACATTAGGATTAGGACTGATGATGGCTACTGCAAGCGCTACCACCATCAGCCGTATCGATCCCACCGACTGGTATGTGGGGATGAAGGACCCGAGCCTGCAGCTCATGGTCTATGGTAAGGACGTGAAGAACGTCAAAAAGGTCACTACTGACTATCCCGGTGTAAAGGTGGACTCTGTGGTCCGCCTTGACTCGCCTAACTATCTGCTCGTCTATCTCAATCTGCAAGACGCCAAGGCCGGACAGATGACGCTCAACTTCGACGGAAAGAAGGTGCGCTACACGCTCAAGAACCGTGCCATGCGTGGCGAGGACCATAAGGGCTTCTCCAATGCTGACGTGCTCTACCTGCTCATGCCCGACCGCTTCGCCAATGGCAATCCGAAGAACGACGTGGTGAAGGGCATGCGCGACCAGGCCTGCGACCGCACAAAGCCGAGCCTGCGCCACGGCGGTGACCTCGCCGGAATCGAGCAGCACCTCGACTACTTCACCAATCTCGGCATCACCGCTCTGTGGTTCACGCCCATCCTGGAGAACGACTGGCCCAACGACCACGGTGTGAACAGCTCGTATCATGGCTATGCCACCACTGATTATTATAAGGTGGATCCGCGCTTTGGCTCCAACGCAGAATACAAGCAGCTCATTGACGAATGCCATAAGCGTGGACTGAAAGTGGTGATGGACATGATTTTCAACCATTGCAGTGACTATCATCCCTGGAACCTTGACCCGCCTTCGAAGGACTGGTTCAACAATCCCAACTATGGACTCCAGACTTCTTACAAGCTCACACCGGTGCTCGACCCCTACGCTTCCGATGTGGACAAACGAGAGACCGTTGACGGATGGTTCGTCCCCTCCATGCCCGATCTCAACCAGCGCAACCCGCATCTCATGCGCTACCTCATTCAGAACAGCGAGTGGTGGATAGAGACCGTGGGTATCGACGGCATACGCATGGACACCTATCCCTATGCCGACCGCAAGGCCATGGCTCATTGGATGGAAGTGCTCGACACGGAGTATCCGAACTTCAATACGGTGGGAGAGACATGGGTCACTGAGCCTGCCTACACCGCCGCCTGGCAGAAGGACTCAAAGCTCAGCACGATGAACAGCTACCTGAAGACGGTCATGGACTTCAGCTTCTACGACAAGCTCAGCCAGGCCAAGCATGAGGAGACCGATGACTGGTGGAAGGGCCTGAACCGCATCTACAACAGTCTGTGCTACGACTATCTCTATGCCGACCCGTCGCATGTGCTGGCGTTCATCGAGAACCACGACACCGACCGCTTCCTTGGCAATGGCAAGGACTCCACTGCCCTGAAGCAGGCACTGGCATTGCTGCTTACTATCAACCGCATACCGCAGCTCTACTACGGCACGGAGGTGCTGATGAATGGCACCAAGGAGGTCACCGACGGTAACGTTCGCAAGGACTTCCCCGGAGGCTTTGCTGGCGATACACACAACTGTTTCTCTCCCGAGGGCCGTACCAAAGCTGAGAATGGCATGTTCGCTTGGTTGAGCAAGTTGTTGCACTGGCGTCAGGGCAACGAGATAATCAGTAAAGGCAGACAGACGCAGTTCATTCCTTATAAGGGTGTTTATGTTATCGCCCGGCAGTATCAAGGACATACGGTGCTGACCATTCTTAATGGAAAGCGCAGTTCCAACGAGTTGCAGGTGAGTCGCTACGCTGAGGTTATAGGCCATCATACGGAGGCCCGTAACGTCATCACGGGCAGTTCCGTCAGTCTGGCTTCCAACATAAAGTTGCAACCCCGCGAAGCTCTCGTGGTGGAGTTCTGAACAAATTGAGCACGAGGCCTGTTTTTATAGACTGAGTCCACTTGAAAAAGTTCGAAAGCACTATTTTGGGTGCACCCGATAACCCCCGTGGTTAAAGAGGTGAACTCGA
>OMVH01000247.1 GCA_900314365.1 uncultured Prevotella sp.
CGTGAAAGCCGTGCTCCACGGCAATTCCGTGCGCTCTATCTTTCAGCGCGTTCAACATTTCTGTGTTCATAGTCTTTAATTTTTATTTATGCTTCCACGGCTTCCCCGTCCACTAACTTATAGAACGTGTCTGCCTTTATTTTTCCTCCGTCAACCTTGAAAGCCTTGACCTCCTTGATGGGATAACCATTTACATCGTCATCCCAATCGCCTCGCTCTGTCAGCATGAGCCAACATCCGAGTGTGCCGGATGCTTTTGAGTCCTTGCCTGTAACGATAGCGATGGACTCTTTTCCTTCCACTTTTGCTGCGGAGCAGTCGCCCGTGTTCGTGGATGCGGAACAGCTCTTTGTATTGTTCGATAGTCATTGTGTTATTGTATCTGCTATATAGAGTATTATTGCCATAAGCTCTACTCCCAAAACGGTGAGCCCAAGATAAACCGACAACTGGGAGGCGAGGCCAACAGTGCCGACGATAAAAATCAATGCTGACAGTGCCAGCAAGATTAAGATGATAATGTTATACTTCTTCATTTTCATTGCAATTTGTTACTATTAAGTGCTCAACATAAATTCTGCGCTTCTCACACCACTTGCCATTGATACAGTTCCGTGCGTGCTTGCATCTTAAACAAAGATGCTTCATCTGAAACTTGAATTTTTGAAAACTACAGGCATAAACATCTCATTGAACCTGTCAGCCACCCTGCTGCCATAGCGCGGGCGAAACTCTGAGCTTTGCAGGTTTGATGATATAATCGTAAACAGCTGCGCCTCATACCGTCTCTCAATAAGCTCTGTGACCGGGTTGACAATGTTTCCGTAATTAGAGACATCGGCAGGCTCAGTCCCTACATCATCAACGGCAAGCAGCGTCTCTTTAACGAGCCCTTGGAAGATTGAGCTGTCTTTAGAGACCGAAGCCCTTACGACGTCAAGAGCATGAATAAACCTAATACCAGACCAATTCTTCAAGTACCCAGTTCGGATTAAATAGTTCGTTGCATTTTGAATTGCGAGAAGCATCGTAGTTTTGCCGTTGCCTGGAAGCCCGAGGAATAGCAGGCCTTGACGCTTGCGGTTCTCAGAGAGGAATGCAGATATTTTGCTGATGTATTCGTCGATTTTATCGTTATCGACAACCTCTCTTCCTCTCGACTGAACCTCTGCATTATATGCAGCTTTAAGCAGAGCGAAGCAATTCTCATAAGGCATTTCCCATCTAAAAACGTCCCTCGAAATCCTTTGCCGACGTAGCAGTAACGTCAGCTGCTCTACGTCGATTGTATTTTTCTTTTTCTCCATTTGTCTTATTTATTTCCTTTCGTTTATTCAACCAGTTTACGAAATGCCTGCGTGCATCCGCCTCTGATGTATGATGTTTGTCGTTGCACTTGCAGTCAAGGTCGAAGTCTTGCAATTGCTTGTCGAAAGCCTCCTTTGTAAGCCCGAACTTCATCATCACGTTTTCACGCCAAACCTCGGCTGAGCTCATTGCCTCGATAAAGTTGTTGTCGGGCTGTTGATCCATGCTCTTAGGTGGTGTGATATAGTTGTAGTTGGAGTAGTTAAGGATAGTTATCACTCTTGCCTTAATACCCTCTGTCTTTTGAGCGATGCTGCCTGATGTCTCAAGCTTCTTTAAGCAGTTCCAGATTGTGGATCTCGGGAGCCCTGTCTTACCGCAAAGGTCATTAATTGAGGTTGTGACCTCTGTGAATGTGCCGTCCTTGCTCTGAGTCGTGTGCGCCATGAGCAGCAGGGTCATGAAGACGTGCACCATCCGGGAATTGTGGTACCACTCCCAATCCATTATCTTGCGATGTATCTTAATCCATCCGTTCATTTGTCCGATAGATAATCCCTAATCTCGGCCATAAAGCCGTCAAGGGAGCGTGCAACGATGTATTTGTAGCCTTGACGCTCAACGGACTCTTGGAAAAGCTTTTGCGCTGCCCTTTGAACGCCCTTAGCAGTCTTCATCTCGATGCACAGAGCGTGGAAGTGCTTATTAGGCACCAAGAGTAAGAGGTCGGATACGCCTGCGAGCTGTCCTTCTGCCTTCATATCGCGTGCCGTTTTTGCCAATCTGTAGCCTCCGTTCGGAACACTGAAAAGCAGGGAGCGGTAACGGGGAAACTGGCAGCGAAACCACGTCACACAAGCACACTGAATACGGTGTTCCTCGTTCTGATGTGGGTGGTGAGGCTCAAAGCCAAGGTCAAAGCCAAAATCCATATTTTTATCGTTTCTTATTTATCCAATTCTCAGTAGAGCGTCTGAGGCCAGACAGGACAGCCTTTTGAACTGCCTGCCTGTAAACCTCGGGCACTCTGTACTGGCTCATCACATTTTCGGTGAGCTCGCTAATGTCACTTTCCCAACTCACCCTTCACAATTTGGTCAATAAGTTCGTTAGCCTCAGTCACTCGTTTCTCCATCTCTTCGACTGCCGAATCTATCTTGCAGATTTCGACTACATGAAGCGGCTCTGTAAGGAACGGACAGTAGCAGACGAAGAATCCTTTGGTGCAGCCAGTACAGACCATCTCTGCCTGCATCTGCCAAAAATATTCCGGCTTGACGTTGAGAAGTGCATCTGTATCATGTACCTTTGTGCGGTACTGTACGTAGATTTTGATTGCAGGGCACTTAACCTCTATGACCGCCATGCCTCCTTTGCCGTCAAAGTCCCTAATGAGGCCGTCTGGCGATGCCGCAAAATCTTGGATGGTGGGATGCAGACAGCTTCCAACCTCCAACATCTCTTTATCGGGGAATCTGACCTGCATAAACAGCTTCTTTGCCTCAGCCTCGTGGTCTATGCCGTATTGCATCTGCTTAGTGGTCGAGTTGACGACATCCAAATAGCCCTCAAAGTTATAGTCATCGTTTACGATGTCGGGGTTTAACATCCGCTCGGCTGCAATTTGGTAGATGTAAGACATCCCTGTTTGAGTAAATGCTTCCTTTCTGCCTTTGCCTATCAGCACTGAGACCATGCTGCCTGTTATATGTCCGAGCCGTGACCTGTACCAGTCAAGGCTTCTTTGCTCATCATTTTGTATCATTTTTGCCCTCCTTTACCCTGTTAGCTGCCAATGCTGCAATATCAGCCTCAGCCTGCTGCTTACGGTATGGCTTCATGACTTCCTCGATGGTCGTGTCACCGTCTTTCAGACTCTGTGCTATACCAAGGAGCATCGAAATTTGCTCAGCCTTTATCTGGTTGACGGTCTGCTTACCACACAACATGACGACCTCCTTTTCTGAGACTCCGTACTCATCGTGGAAAAAGTCGATACATTTCTTCCGCCTTGACACCAGCTGCTCCTCAGTTGACAGGTCACCGGTAATCATGTGCTGCGCTGCATTATAGACTTTATCTGTTATAACGCGTGGGATCACAGAGAAAACAGCATTGCGGTAGGCTATAGAGTTTGCCGCGTTGCCTGTAACGGTTATCATGTCATCGCTGAAGCGCCTGCCGCCTTTGCCGATGATGGAGCGCCTAACCTCAAAAGCCGTTGCAACGTTGTTTTCGAGGTCCCAGCATGTTCCGCGGCTAATAATCTGCTTGTCGGTTATCTGCACGACTTTGGCCTCAGCGCGGATATTACCGTAGTTTGAAACTATGAGCTTCGCGAGGTGTACCGATGGTCCGGTGATGGGTTTACCTCCACGCGGGAGAGCGTAGCTCATAGACTGAGCCGTTTCTACGTCCATCGTTGCCATGGCAATAGAGTTGTTCAGCGCCCGCTTGATGTCACGGGGATACTGCTTAGCGGTTGCAACCTGAGAGTCCACATTGGCCCTCTCCACGGGGTCAGCCAGCTGTTGTAAGTTTTCTGAGGGAGCTGACAAAACCTCATATTGAGCATCTTCCATAATTCTGAATTGTTTATTCTTCGAAGTTATTAATGATTTCTTTCCACTCTTCGGGGGTATGCCCTGCTACAATAAGCACGGCGATTGAGATAATATAAAATAGCACCATCATAGCTGTTTGCCTTTCTCGACGAATCTGTCAACGTCCGCCTTTTTGTAGAATATCATTTTGTTGCCGAATGGCTTGTAGTAGCGCAATCTCCCGGATTCGCGGATAGAGCGGATGTAGTCCGTACTCACTCCGAGATACTTGGCAACTTCGTGCGCTGTAAGCCAAATTTTCTCTGTCTCAACTACTTTCCCTCTCATAGTTTTGATTCTAATTCTTCGAGGTCAGAGAGCCAGGCTCTCAGCTCTTCGACTCTTTTTCTCCATGCTGCGTGTCTGGTAAGCTCGAAACCGTCATCTATATAGTTAGATATTGTGCAGGAACCATTATCTTCGCTGTACGCTAAGATTAAGTCCTTGTCTTCGTTAATATGGAACACTTCAAATTCCTCTACTGTTGTTCTGAGACAGTAATAGAGCTTGTCGCCCACTTTGACGCCAGCCTTGATTAGTTCACTTGCTTTCATAGTCCCTTGCTTTGCACATTACGATGAATGTATTGTCGTGATTGTCTCTGACAGAAAATCTCCTGTCAAAGATACGCCCGTACTTGGAGCAAATCGTTTTTGCTGTCTCGAACTCTCGCGGCGTTTTATACTCGAACACTTTTGCGCTTCCGACCTTCATCTGTTCAAGGTCTGACACTCCCATTTTCTTCAGTTTCATTTTATGCTATTTTGAATTTTCCGTCCAAGAATCCGTTGATGAAATACTGCTGTCCCTGCTGTTCGAATTTCTCCGAACTCGGGATTGTTGAAAACTTGTATATCTTCCATATCGTTTCCTTTCTTTGTTAAGCATCCGGGCCTTGGAAGGACATTGTAACTGTCTGGCCCGGATGTGGTTATTTACTTGTGGGGATTATTTCGCCCCACGTTAATAGTTCTCGTAATTTGAATCTGATTGTGTTTGTACCAATAAGTCAAAGACCGCTCCGAGAGAAAAATCTCTCAAATTGTTTTGAGCGAAACGAAAAATAATCTATATTTGCAGTGGATGATACATAGATGGAGGGTGGCCTTTATATGGGCTGCCTCTCTTTCGTTTGCCCGATGTTGGTTATTTAATTAACCAACGATGCAAAGGTAAGATAATTTATCTTCACAATCAAATATTTTGATGAGTATTTATCATCGGAATAGGTTATATAGAATAATTCTAAATAAATAGATATGGAAGATTCTGTAAAACAGCGACTTATGCAATTCATCTCCGAGACTGGATTGTCTGTTAGGGCTTTTGAACGAGAAGCTGGGCTCTCTGTTAGTTATCTTCAAAAGCTTAGACATCGGCCAAAAGATGATAAATTATCATCAATACTAAAAGCTTATCCTCAGCTCAATCGAACATGGCTTCTTACCGGCGAGGGCGAAATGCTGAACGACAAGAAGCCTGCGGAACAATCAGCCGGACTTCCTCTAATCCCCGAAAACTGCATGGCAGGTGCCCTCAGTGGTGTTGGCGGGCAATGGATGGAATATGAGTGCGAGCATTATGTTATACCCGGATTTGCCGAAGCTGACTTCCTTATCACTGTAATGGGAGACTCGATGCAGCCCACGTTGGCGAGCGGCGATGTTCTTGCCGTTAAGCGAGTCGAGGCTTCAAAACTTTGGTTTCAGTGGGGGAAGATTTACGTCCTTGCTACTCGGCAGGGCTGCATCGTTAAGCGTATCATGCCAAGCGATAAGGAGGGATGCGTTAGCATTGTCAGCGATAATAAGAGCCAGTACCCTGCATATGACTTGGAGGGAGACGAGATTAACAGCATCGGTCTTGTTATAGGACTTGTGAGACAATTCTAAAAAAATAAATTATCATGGAAATTACAGTAAACTTCGAGGGCATCGACCTAGGCGACCCCAAGACCCGGCCAGAAGGAGGCATCTGGGACAACTATCAGACAAAGATTGCAGGCATCAACTTCAACGTCAAGCCGGAAGAGTGCAGCCAGTACGTCTCCACCGTGGGCTATTGCCGTTACAATACCGACAGCAAAGAGCATCCCGAGGCCGTAAGGATTGAGGATATGAGCCACAGGCTACTGGGCTTCATTCCCAAGGATGAGCTCAAGGAATACAAGAAATGGGCAGAGGGCAAGACTTTTCCCTGCGTCATCGGCGTGCATCCCTTCCTAGCTGAGGATAACAGGCTGAGGCTTGACGGCTATGTGACCGTAATCATGGCTTACGATGAGGAAGAGTTAGCCGCCCAAGTGCAACACTATGCTAAGAGATACTACGACATTGGCATGGAAAAGGCAAAAGAGCTGCAACAACAGGTAGAGGCCGCCAAGAAAAAGAATGGCTCCGGATGCTCCACCTTGATACTGGCCATCATCATTCTGGGCGCTATTCTGCAAGTGCTCTGCAAGTGACAAAATCTTTACACACACAACAAGCTGAATTTCAAGTAGTTGCAGCACCGAAAACCGGGCCTTCTAAGCTGTGGGTCCTGGGTTCGAACCCCAGCGGAATCACGAACGTTGCAACTCGCTAATAATCAGTGAGTTGCAATTTTATTTTATAAGAAAAACCATCTCCAAAAGTGCCGAAATAGAACATCGTAATTACCGTTATTATGGGTTATTTTAGGCTATTTTGCGAGTTATCTGCAAGTAATATGCAAGTAAGAACATACCTTGAGGCAAAGACGGGAAGCGTCTTCCTCTCCATCACATTCAGAAAAAAGAGATTCTACCTCTCGACTGGCCTTCACTCTGACAAGAAATTCACCGGCACGGAAATACCCGGCTCTGCATCCAAGCGTCACAGACTTCGCCAGATAGTCAACGACTGCGAGGATTATATGAACCTCAACCCTAAAGAGACGGTCAATCAGATGAGGCAGCATCTAAAAGATTTGATTTCGGGCTCTCAGACGGCCGAAAATAGTCTCAGTGGTATAATTGCCCAATTCGGCAAATTAAGGCCGTCAGCGGGCACCGTAGCCGTCTATTTGCTCACTTCCCGCCGTGTGGATGAATTCGACAAATCTGCCACTCTCGAAGACATCGACCATAAATGGTTGGATGCCTTCTACAAGCATGAGCTCGACAAAGGGCGGATGGTGAACGGCATCGCCATCGACATGAGAAACATCAGGGCGGCCATCAACTGGGCCATCGACAACGGGATGACCGACAACTACCCGTTCCGCCGTTACCGTATCAAGTCAGAGGCAACAAGGAAAAGAAACATGAGCGACTCTCAACTGAGAGAGCTCAAGAAGCACCAAGGCTCTGTCTATGTGGATGTGATGCTGCTGCTAGTCTACCTGCGTGGCATCAACATCTCTGACCTGCTTGATGCGACATGGGGCCAGATAGAGGGCGACCGTCTGGAGTACCGGCGGAATAAGACTGGCCAGCTATTCGATGTTAAAATAGAACCTGAGGCTAGAGCCATCATCGAGAGATACAAGGGCACGGAACATGTGCTGTACTTCATGGATCGAAGCAGGGACTACCACACCTTTCTGAGGAACATGAACCGACGCATCAAGAAAATTGTGCCCGGCATTTCTTCCTATTGGTCGCGCCACACCGTCGCCTCCATTGCCTCTCAGCTCGACGTCCCAACAGACGTAATCGGCAGGATACTGGGCCATGCTGACCCTGCACACAGCACGACCAACATCTATATTAACTTCGACATGTCCAAGGTCGATCGTGCGATGAGGCAGGTCATCGACTACATCAATAGAATCTGAGAACTCTCTCGCACACGCGCGCACGCGTTAATGACAACGTCAGTATATATATATTATTCTTATATAGGTAGTGTTCCAAAAAGTGTTCCAAAAAGTGTTCCAAGTAAAAAATATTAACACGCTTAATATATTGTAATACAATAAGTTACAAAGATGTTAGGGTGTTCCAAAAAGTGTTCCAAAAAGTGTTTCAAGCCTTTTTGAGAACACTTATTTTTTGTCTTTAAGTAAATGTAAATCAATAAGTTACATTTGTACATGGATGTTCCAAGGGTGTTCCAAAAAGTGTTCCAAGGGTGTACCAAGGGTGTTCCAACAATAATTCCAAATCGGGCCTTATGTGGCAGGCCCGAAAATGTCCGACCAAAGATTTTGCCTTATTATTTGGACTCTGTCTAATTAATTGCTATATTTGCATGGTAAATAAACTATTGCTATGCTGACCGTTAAAGAGACTATGCACATATATGAGAGTACGCTCAAAGACAAGGATATGTTTGCCTATGCCTATGAGCGTGAGCGTCTGCTGGCCGCAATGGTGGCAGCAATGCAATGGGCAAGAAGTACTGAGCGATGAGGAGCGATAAATACTATCAAGCACTGATACACACGAGCAAGTGGCAGAGGCTGAGACGATGGAAACTAAAGGAGCATCCGATGTGTGAGCTATGCGAGCAGAAAGGCAGAACAACATTGGCAACAGAGGTGCACCATGTCACGCCAGTAGAGTTCGGACTCAACAACGACCAGAAGAAGGAGCTGATGTTCAATGCGGGAAACCTTATGTCCCTCTGTCACCAGTGCCACGTTGAGTTGCACACGACCATGGGGAGGAGTGGCAGCAAGAGGCTAAAGGAAATGACCAAGGTGCAACTGAATGAGTTCAAGCGAAAGTATCTCACACCCTCCAATCATCAGCCAGACCCCGGGGGTGTTTTTTGAGATGGGGGTGGGTGCCCTTAAATCTCGCCGCCCCCTTTTTTCACGCGTGCCAAATTTTTGAGGCCGTGGGGTTTCTGAAAATCGGAGTTAAACACTTTAGGCAGAGAGTAAAAAAATGGACAACGATAACACTTTTGATTTTGGCGATTTCGACTTTGGCTTTAGCAAGCCCGAACAGAAAGAAGAGAAAAACGAAATCAACGCCGAGGATGTCATAAACTGCAAGAAGGCCAAGCGACGGGCTAAGGAGTGCACTGAATTTTCACAACATTACGAGTACCGGCGTGCCCTGTCCGAGGTGCGGATGCTGGAAGCCATGAAGTACGTCAAGCTTCAGAACGGCCACACCTATAATTTCATTACTGCCGGAGATGTTGACTCGCTCTCTTACCTCAAAGTCGTTATTAATCAGCACGACCTCGACTATGTCCTGTGCTCCACATGGTGCATGGCGGCAGAAGACATTCTCCAACTCACCCAGTGGTATGATGAAGGGAAGATAAAGAGAATCGACATGTACTTAGGCGAGATATTCCCAGGTTCTTACCGTATTGAGTGGAAAATGGTCAAAGATTTCTACGCTAAGCATCCTGAAGCAGGACGTGCAGCAGTTTTCAGAAATCACTACAAGATATACGCTGGATGCAACGTAGAGGATAACTTCTATTTTGGCATTCAGACCTCAGCCAATATAAATACTAACCCCCGTACCGAGCAGGGAGCCATTACCATCGACAAAGGGCTCTATGATTTCTACAAAGAATATTTTGACGGCATTGTAAGTTTTGAGAAAGATGGAAGATAAGAAAAGACGATTAATTGAGGAGCTCAACAAGAGTCACGGCCTCATTACCGTAGCCTGTAAGAAGGCAGGTGTATCAAGAGGCACCTACTACAACTGGTTTAACTCAGATGATGAGTTCAAAGAACTGGCACTGGATGTAGATGAGATGCAAAAAGACTTCGTGGAGTCAAAACTGTTGGAAAACATCAATGCCAACGACCCAACCTCCATCATCTTCTATCTCAAAACAAAGGCTCGTGAACGAGGCTATGGTGCACAACCGGCCAAACCGGCAGGAAGTCAGAAACAGCTTGAAAACAAGAACGCCGAGAAAGACTTTATCAAACAGGTAGCGGCGGAGAAAGCGCATATCATTAAAGTTTTGAAGGAGCAGAACAAGTACGCCCCCGAACTGTATTTACAGGTTGAGCTAACTGCCATGATTTCTGTAGGTCTGAGAATGACAGCCATACAGACAGCAGTAGAGGGCAGCGTGAACGTTGAAATTTCACGGGAAGGCAACGAGCGTGAGACCGTGTCACCCAAGCAGAAGCTCTTGATGGACTATCTGAGCAAATTGCAATACGCCCTCAGAGCTCTTGGCATGAATACCGACTCCCATGCTCAGATAGGCAACGAGGACAGCGGGTTTAATGATTTCATTGAAGCTTTGAACAAGAAATGACCGAGGAAGAGGTTAAGCGGTGGCAGAACTATAAGGCAGGAATCGTCGCGAAAGTGAACGAGCATCCCTTAAGTTGGTACAAAAGGAAGTACCAGCGTAAGCTGTCGTTTGACGCTCGACTGTGGAGTTATTGTGAGAAGGTGCTGTCCAACATGGATGAGCACAACGTCTATGAGATATTGGGCGTTCTTAGGTTCTTCGATTTCCTGGGACGTTATACCTTCAAGCCAAAGGAGGTGCAACGCTTCTATAAGTTCTATGAGGCTATCAAGTTTAGTGGCATTGCTGGCCGTAGACGTTATAAGCTTACCCCCGTCCAGTGTTTCATGTTTGCCAACATCTACGGCTTCTATACTGATGTTGATGTTCAGGTCAAACAGATTGGCTCCAACGGAGAGGAGGAAACCGTCACCACCACCGAGGAGCGGAGGGTAACAAGGGATGCCTACATCTTTGTCCCCCGAAAGTTCAGTAAGACCACACAGACCGCAGCTATGGCGATTTATGACCTGCTGTGTGGTGACGACAACTCCCAAACCTATGTGGGTGCCAACTCCTACAATCAGGCAAAAATCTGTTTCGACGAAATACGTAAAATCCTTTGGGGTATCGACTCAGGCGGCAGACACTTTCGGATAAACCGTGAGAAAATCACGTATCAGAATCATCACAAGGACGGGAGTATTGAGTGCCTTAGCGGTGACGCTAAGAGTAAGGACGGACTTAACGCCTCACTCGTAATCATGGATGAGTATGCCCAAGCAAGAGACACAGCCACCAAGCGAGGTGCAGACCTCAAAAACACGCTGACATCCTCATTTGGAGCAAGAAAGAATCCGTTGACAGTAGTCATAACAACCGCATCTGATGTAATAGACGGCCCGTTTCACAGTGAGCTGGAAGGAGTGCTGAAAGTACTGAGAGGCGAAGTTAAGAATGACTCAATCTATGCCGCAATATTCATGCCCGATGCTGGCGATGCTGAGGATGATCCTAAAACATGGGCAAAGGTGCAGCCGCATATAGGCGTAACCGTTCAGTCAGACTTTTACAAACATGAATGGGAGAGGGCACAGCTGTCTGCTGATGATATGCTTACATTCCGTACCAAACTGCTTAACGTCTTCTCGCTCAACGAGGAAAAGTCATGGTTTACTTATGATAAGGCGACCTCATTAATCCGTAACTTCAATATAACGAAATTGGGTAACAGACAAGAGACGGCCATTGCTTTTGACTTAAGTATTCACGATGATTTCTCTGCCGTATCCTATACGACATACAATCACTCAGACGGTGTATTCTACTGCCACACTGACTACTATTTTCCCGAGGGCTCGCTGGAAGGACACCCCAATCAGGAGCTTTATCGACGTTGGCATGATGCAGGTTATCTCAAATTCTGCAAGGGAGACAAGATAGACGTGCGGCAGGTGGCCGAGGATATTATGGCCAAGTCAAAAAGCATGATGATAGTTAGGATAGGCTACGATGCTTGGAAGGCTCAGGAACTTGTCAACATCCTGAGAACAGTCGGCTTTAGGGCTGCGCTTATGCCCTTCTCTCAGACTTATGGCTCCTTTAACCTCCCAGTAGAGCAAATGGAACTTCTTGCCTACAATGACCCTCCAAAAATCGCCATGAACAACAATCCCATCAATGTTTTCTGCCTTACTAACTGTGTGATAGACGAGGGTATCAACGAAAACAAGAAGCCCTTAAAGGCATCGCACAACCGTAAGATAGACGGCACGATTACCATGCTTATGACCATCGGCCAGCTGACATCTTACCGTAGGTAAGCTATTTTTACCGAGTAAAAACAGACAAAAATCAACCATTTAACGTATTTTAAGCAGAAAATTAACTTAAATGTCCTTTTTTGCTTGGTTTCCGTCTTTTATAAGTCTATATTTGCACATAAAGATTTCTTGTATGAGCAGAGACAGAAGCATTTTATCAAGACTTATTAACCGGACATCAAGTCCGGAAGGTGGCGGTGCCTCGCTTGCAAGATTGGGCAAAATTGAGTCCGTCTATGACATGAGCAACAACGGAGCGATGCAGATAGCCACTGTTTACCGTTGTGTCAAGCTTTTGTCCGACTCAGTGGCCAGCCTTCCCATGCGGCTGATGAAGCTCAAAGACGGTGTCTTTGTCGACGATTACAATAACCCACTATATTACCTGCTTACCGTACAGCCCATGCCGGGGAAATCGGCCTTCGACTTTTGGTCTGAGCTTGTGCAGCAAATCCTCTTGCGTGGTAACGCTTATGTAGTGCCGGTCTATGACCCTGTAACGCTTTCCATCTCTAAATTGGTACTGATTAAGCAGGGCAAGTGTACCACCGACACGACGGGGAAAATATACCAAATATCCGACACTGAGAATGGCATTGTGGGAGATTACCCGGAAACAGAAGTGCTCCACTTCATGAACACTTCCCTTAACAGCGTCACCGGTCTGTCCGTGCTCGCTTTCGCCCGTACCACCCTTAACATTGCAGACTCAGGCGATAAGGAAACACTGTCACGGTTTAGGAATGGCGGCAACGTCCGAGGCATCATATACAACGATAACTCCATTGTCGGAGTTGGCGAGTACCAGGATGCAGAGTTAGGCAAGCAAGCAAAGACACTGGATGAGAAACTCAACGGCATCAACGGAGAAGGCCAGCAGCACATTGTCCCGATGAATGGCGACGTGAAATTTACCCAGCTCTCCATGACATCTGCCGACATGCAGTTCTTGGAGTCACGTAAATTTACCGTGCGTGACATCTGCCGTTTCTTTGGCGTTCATCCCTCCTTTGTGTTCGACGATACCTCCAACAACTACAAGTCAGCGGAAATGGCCAACGTCGCCTTCCTCTCCCAAACCCTCAACCCACTTTTGAGGAAGATAGAGAACGAGTGCCTAAGAAAGCTTGTTGCTCCGTCAATAGCTCTAAAGCGTAAGTTTGAATTTGACCGCCGTGCCATCTATGCCGCCGACCTCGCATCCCGTGTTGACTATCAGATGAAGACGATACAGACCGGCCTTTATACCGTCAACGAGTGGCGAAAGGAGGAAAACAAGCCAGCGGTTGAAGGCGGTGACAGCGTATTTGTTTCGGCTAACCTAAAGTCCATTGACGACCCAAGCAGCGTCATGAGCTTTGTGCAGCCCAGTGACAATAAGAACAACAAAAAAAACAGCGAAGAATGAAACGAACTATCTATACCCCCGGAAATGTGCAGGTACGCGAGACCAGCGATGGAACCCCCAGCCGTACCATTACAGGATATGCCATTGTCTTCAATCAGCAGTCAGAGCCGTTTTGGGACGATGACAGAGAGCAGATAAGGGAAGTCATTGCGCCCGAAAGCGTGACCCTTGACTTGCTTAACCGCTCAGACATCCTCATGACCCTTTTCCACGACAACACCGAAATCTTAGCACGCTCGAAGAATGGTGAGGGAACATTAAAGTACGGCATAGACGAACACGGCGTACTGTTTGAGTTTTACGCTCCTAATACCATCGACGGTGAGCGCGCGCTGGAACTCGTAAAACGTGGTGACATCCAAGGATGCTCCTTTGCTTTCACGACCGATTATCAGGACAGGAACAAAGTCAGCATGGACAGCGTGACAAGGGCAGGTAAGGTATTCACGACCTATACTGTGCGTCACATGGACGGCATCTATGACTTTACCCTCACACCACGTCCTGCATACGGTCAGACATCGGTAGAGGCTCGTGACCTCATTAAGAGCATCCGTGAAAAGAGGCAGCAGGAAGAAGAAAAGAAGCGTGAGCATGACAAGCTCGTTGAGGCACAAGTGGCCGAAATGCGCTCCCAGATACATATAAAGAAAAATATTTACTAACTTCAAAATTAAAGAATATGCATAAAGACATTTTGCAGGTTGGTCAGCTCATCCGCGAGATTGGCGAGATTGACGACCGTATTCAGACAATTGCCGATACGATTCAAAAGGAGAACCGTACCCGGAATGAGGTGGAGGAAACTGAGTACAGGAGCCTCCAAGCCAAGAAGCAGAACCTTGAAATGCGTGTGAACCTTGCCTATAGTGCAAGTAAGCGTGACAACAACAAAGACAATATTGCCGACGCTACCAAGATGCTTCGTGACAACATAAACTCAGGACGTAAGACCGAGCTTCGCCTTATGAGCCGTGACTTAATGATGGTGTCCGATGTTACCGCCGGTGGCTTTATTCCTGTGAACGTGCAGGACTTCATCGAACCTCTCAATGAAGGTTTCATCCTCGACAAGGTAGGTCTTCCAATGCCCACCGGCCTTGCAGGTGACTATGTTTGGCCGCTCTATGAGATGGTGGACGCTCAGATTGCAGGTGAGGGTGTAGCACTTACCGATACCAAGATACCCTTCAGCAAGTTACAGGCTCAGCCCGAGCGTGTAGGTATCGCAATACCATGCACCTACCAGTCGCTCAATCAGACCAACGGCATCCTCGAGACGATAACACGCCGCATTATGCCGCTCTCAATCCGTCAACTTCTCAACAAGATTTTGTTCTCTGTTGTCAAGGTCAACAACGCCACCAACCTTGTCGGCCCTTATGTAGGTCAGGTAGGCTCTGCCGTTAAGCTTTCCGCTACTCCTACCTTCGCCGAGCTCAACAAGTCGATGAAGGCAGCTGTGCTTGAAACCGGCATCGACGGTGAGCACCTCTGCTGGACAATGACAAAGTCCATGAAGGCCGTTTTGGAGGGCGAGCCTATCAATCCAAAGGGTATCTACATCCCGATGATTCAAAACGATATGCTCTGCGGTCTGCCCGTGTACACTACCAACTGTATCCGTAATGCTGGAACAGAGTACATCGGCATCGGCGACTGGCGTTATCAGCCCATGGGCCTGTTTGGCTCCATCCGCTTCATTGTTGACCCGTATTCCCAGGCTCGCAAGGATTCTGTGGACTTCGTGCTCAACTGCGACTACGGCACAAAGACCTTGCGCTCTGAAGCCTTCAAGCTTGGCAAGGTAACGACCGCTTAAAAGTGAATTGATATGGCAGAGGTATCACTGGCGTTGCTGAAGAAGGAGCTCAGACTACAGTCTAAATTCACCGACCAGGACGAGATTTTAACCCTCGACCTGGAAGCGGCTGAGGATGCTATCGTAAGGTGGTGCAACCGTGACATCGAAGAGCTTAAGTTCATGGGCGGTGGAGTTTTCCCTGCCCAGCTTAAAAAGGCTGAGCTGGCTCTCGCTAAGCACATGTTTACCCATGACATGGTAGCAGACGAACGTTCCCTCAATGCGACACCTTATGGCATCTCTACCCTTGTCAAACCTTTTGTAAAACTCGTTTCGGATGAGGACTGAGTCTCTGAGCTTGCAGGTTGATATAATCGGGCCGGACGTGGAAGTTAATGACTACGGCGAGGAAAAGACGGTGTATAAAAAGACAGATACCGTCTACGCCTCCCGTGTCAAGCTTTCAGGCCGACGCGCAGAGGTCATTAGTGAGCATTTTGGAGACTACTCTGCGGCCTACGATGTTTGGATTTGCACGAAAGTAGAGGAAAACTGGAGGCTGCAAGAGGTTGGCGGGATGCTCTACACTATAACGAACATCATTCCCAACGAGGACAGAGATATTAAAACGCTAATCTGCGAAAGGGTGAATGAGTAATGGAACTGAAATACGACGATACTAACCTTCAAAAACTCTTTGCCGACATGACACCGGCTAAGAGAAAGGCGGCACTCAAAAATGCTTTCCTGCGTGAGGCTAAGAACGTCCGAAAAACAGCCATCGGTTATCTTCGTCAAGCCCCGAAGCAAAATGGCACTGTCGATGTTTCAAAGGAGATGGAACGAGGAGTGAAGGCCAAAGTTTGGAAGAAAGGCGCCGGCTTTACAATCACTCTGCTTGGAGGCGGAAAAAGAAAGTCCAAGACCATAGCAGGTAAGCCGCTTGATGTGTTCTTTAACGGTGGAACCAAAAAGCGAAAGACAAAGAGCGTCACCAAGTTCTTCAAGCGTCAGAAACGAGGACACGAGACAGGCTCCCTTATGGCTGCCCATTTCATGGAAAAGACCAAAGAGGAAACCGACAAGAGGGTAACCGATGACCTTCACGGTGAGATACGAAAGAAATTCACAGAAATAGCAGTGAAGCATGGGGCAAAGTAAGACATCGTTATCGGCAGGTCTTGTAGTGCGTGAGCTGCTTAAAGGTTGCACAGATAAAGTGTATCCCATCGTAGCCAGTAACGCCACCCTACCCTACATAAGCTATCGTAGACGTGCCATTCAGACCGTGGACACCAAAAGCCGTCCCTCTGATACGGTACAAATCGAAGTCAATGTCTTTGCCGAAACCTACGAGAGCAGTGTGGCACTGGCTGAGACGGTTCGTTCAAAGCTCGAATACAATCAAGCGGAAGTGGAAGGGCTCAGAATGCGTTCCTGCGTGCTGTCAGACAGCGAGGAGGGATGGGAGTCCGACGCTTACTATCAGACACTAATTTTCGACATTAAAATTTAATCTTAAGTAATATGAGTGGATATACAAACGGAAGCGACATGCTTCTCTACTTCAACGGCAAGGCTATGGGTCACTGTACGACCCATACTACCACCATGAGTGCAGACACCAAGGAGCACACGGTGAAGCCCGAGGCTTCAAAGGCTAAGTCCTCATCGGTTTGGAAGGGCAAGTCTATCACTTCCAAGTCCATCGCCATCAGCGGTGAGGGCGAAATCTATGACGGTGAGACCGAGGCAGGTTACAAAGTTCTGCTTGCTGCCTACAAAGCAGGTGAGCCCGTAACCGTCAAGTGTATGGAAAGGGCAGCTGAGGCTCCATATTTGGAGGGCAAGTTTATCATTACAAGTCTTGAACGTGTAGACCCGGCACAGGACGATTCTACCTACAGCGTAGACCTCGAAAACGACGGAGAGCCCGACACTCTCGATGAGTCCGTCTTCAAGAACGACAACACGGCAACGGCTTCTAATGGAAAGTAAAATATGGCAACAAAGACTTGGACAATTAATCAGATTGAGTACAAGGGACGGACGCTGCCATGCCGAATCACCATGGGTGCTCTGCTTCGATTCAAGGAGCAGGCCGGCCATGAGCTGCCAGTCGACAAGCAAAACATTGAAGTTCCTTTGGAAGACAATCTCATGTTCCTTTACTGTTGCGTGCAGTCTGCCTGCAACGCCGACAAGGTGGAATTTAAGGACTCATTCCTTGATTTCGTAGACAACACCGACCCCGGCCAGCTTGCAGAATGGCTCAACGCTCAGAGTAAGGCAACGGCTCAGAAGGCACAGGCAAGTACATCCAAGACCCCGCCCGCTAAAAAAAAATAGAGGAAATCTTAGGTTATGCGATAAGTTGCGTCGGGATGACGTTGGACGACTTCATGAGATGCACTCCAGCCGAAATCGACGCAATTTTTTTTGCATACGCTGAGAAGACCGAGGACGAATATAGGGACAGGTGGGAGATGATGAGGAAGGCCGTCACAATAACCATCCAACCGCATCTAAAAAGAAAAGTGAGCGAGAAACAGGTGCTTGCCTTCCCGTGGGACGCAGAGAAAGAGCACAAACGGCTACAGCCAACACCGAGGGAAGAGCTTACAAAAGAGCAGAAACATGAACGATTTGAGCATCTCAAAGAGGTGCTGAAAAACTGTTAATCATATGGCTAAATCAGTACTAACAATATCCTACAAGCTGGAAGGCGACGGACAGAGCTTCAAGGCACTTATCCAGAACGCTGAGGGACTAAAGAAAGCAATGGACTCTGCAGCCCAAGCCGCCAAGCCCCTTAACGGCAATATGATTAACTTTGCCGCCATCACACAAGGTCTTAAAAATTGCTCTGATGCTTTCGATAAGCTCCACAACGTCATGAGCGGTTTTGCAGAGGACTTCGCCCTGCAAGAGACCAACGAAAGGAAGTTGGAGACTGTCATGCGGCAACGTATGAATGCCTCAGACGAAGAGATACAGTCCATCAAAGACCTTGCATCAGCACAGCAGGAGCAGGGCGTTATCGGTGACGAGGTACAGCTTGCAGGTATTCAACAAGTAGCGACCTTCCTAAAGCAAAAATCCTCCATCGACACCCTTGTACCTGCTATGAACAACCTTATTGCCCAACAGAAAGGTT
Source organism: uncultured Prevotella sp. (assembly GCA_900314365.1). Taxonomy (GTDB): domain Bacteria; phylum Bacteroidota; class Bacteroidia; order Bacteroidales; family Bacteroidaceae; genus Prevotella. The sequence continues at coordinate 18,292 of OMVH01000247.1, forward strand.
TGGAGGCATCGGCAGGAGATGCTGTCACCATCGGCAATCTGTTGGGCAAGGCCATGCAGGGAAATGTCGGAGCACTTCAAAGGGTAGGCATCACCTTCTCCCAGGCTCAGGCAAACGTGCTCAAATATGGCGATGAGTCAGAGCGTGCGGCAGTCCTCGCCCAGGTTATCACCGATAATGTAGGCGACATGAACCAGCAGCTTGCACAGACCGACTCAGGTAAAGAGAAACAGCTGGCCAACACTATCGGTGACATAAAGGAGCAGATTGGTGCCGCAATTATACCATATAAATCCTTCATCGAAATAGGAGCTGAGACGGGAACTATCGCAATGTCGGTAGTCACATTGAGTAAGAGCATCGGCACTATCTATACTGTCATCAAAGCTGCGTCAAGTGCTATGATAGCCTTTACAGCAAACATCATCAAAAACAAAGTCGCCGTCATTGCAGCAGCAGCAGCTCAAAAGATTGTTACAGTAGCCACAACGTTATGGCAGGGTGCTCAGATGATGCTTAACATGGTGCTGGACGCTAACCCTATCGGAGTAGTGATTATGGCTATTGCAGCACTTGTAAGCGGTATTATTTTAGCCTACCAAAACTGCGAGGGCTTCAGGAAAATCTGTCAGAAGCTTTGGGAAGTCATAAAACCGTTGGCCAACGCCATCATGAACGGACTGTCCAAAGCTCTTGACTGGCTTGTGGAAAAGGCAAAACAAGCGTGGGAATGGCTAAAAAGGCTACTGGGGCTTGGAGGTAAGAAGGCCGAGGTCGAGGTCAAGGTCAAAACGCCCAAAAAGACCAAAGACCCGACACGGGCAATCCTCGACAAATATAAGAACTATAATCCCACCACCGGCTCAAAGAAGACATCAACGGCAAGGCTCCCACGCTCAACCACTCACACCGCCACCTATAACGAGTCAGCCAAAGACCTGCAAGGGTACGAGGATAATATTGACGTACTGACGAAAAAGCTCAACCATGCGAGCGTAGCAGAGGCCGAGGAAATCAATAAGTCTATTGCCATGTGGCAAGCAAAAGCCGATGCAGTGCGTAACGCTGGCAAGGAAATCCCCGATGAGACCCCCAAATACAACGAGGAGGCCAAGACCATCAAGGAAATCCAAACCAACATCGACATCCTCAATGACAAGCTCAACAACGCCACGGCTGATGAGGCAGCAGGGCTTAACAAGACCATCGAATTATGGCAAGCCAAGGCTGATGCTATTAAAAATGCTGGCAGAGAGCATGAAGGCCCGACTTTTAACGCCGGTGCATCCACTCTAAAGGACATTGAGGGTAATGTTGAGTACTACCAAAGCCAGTTGGAGGGAGCCACCATCTCAGAGGCTGCAGGTATCAACGACAATATTAAACTGTGGCAAGCTAAGGCCGATGCTATCCGTAACGCCGGTGCGGAGGCAGAGAAGGAAAGGGAGTCCGTTGGTGCGGCACTGGAAGATTCATGGTATGATGTTAAGTCTCTGACATCGGGCATTGAGGGCATCGGAGAGGCCGTCGAAGGCAGTGGCAACGCATGGGACAAATTCACAAAGATTGTTGATTCAGGCATACAAATCTTTGGAGCCATCCATTCTGTCATCTCTATCATACAGTCTTTGGCCGGAATAACCAGAACGGCAACGACAGCCACAACGGCACAGACGGCAGCTAATGTGGCCAATACAGGTGCGAGTGCTGCAATGACAGCATCCTCTACAGCACAGGTAGCGGCATCCATACCCGAGATAACAGCCACCAAGGCATTAACACAGGCCTACGTGCAGCTGGCATCCGCTAAGTACATGGAAGCCCATGCAGGTATCCCATTTGCAGGTTTCGCCATCGGTGCGGGTTTCTCAGCCGCCGCCATCGCCCAAGTACAAGCCGTCAACGCTATACCGTTTGCAGAAGGTGGTATCGTCAGTGGCCCGACTTACTCACTTGTGGGCGAGTACCCGGGAGCAAAGAACAACCCGGAGGTCATTGCACCGCTCGACAAATTGCGCTCGCTCATGCCCAGTGCCGGCAGCGTCAACGTCAACATGAGAGTAAGAGGCCGTGACCTTGTAGGAGTGACCGCCAACGAAACAAGGATAGCATCAAGGGCAGGTAGGAGGACAAACATAAAGCTATGAAACTGACTGGGGAATATTACAACAACTTAGGCCAATTAATCAGCGTTGAGCTCTCCAATGGTGACACCACCACGGCAGACACCACCTTTGGCAGTGCTGAGTTCGGCCTTGCAGAAGACCCTATCGAAATAGAGACAGCTGTCAACGATACCTTCGATGTGTTCGTCAAGAGCTCTGCCACTATTACCATAGTCACCCGAAACTTTACCTCTGATTTCTTCTCGAAGAATGCAAGGGACGTATCAGCAAAGATAAGCCGTGACGGAGTGGTGGTCTTTTCGGGCTATGTGGAGCCCATGTCATTCTCACAAGACTTTATCTCCATATATGATGATCTGGAACTCAACTGTCTGGACTATCTCTCAACATTGGAGAGCTACAACTACAAGGGCATCGGCACTACTACAACCTACGAGACGGTCAAGGCATCAGCCCAGCAAAGGACATTTGCGGACATCATCAAGGAGATATTGGGCACTGTTAGCGTCTATTATGACCAGTCCAAATCATACTCGACAAAGGCAGAGAGCGTCGGTATATTTACAAAGACATCCATTTCAGACCTCCTATTCTTGGGTGATTCAGAAGATGATGTATGGACACAAGAAGAGGTCCTGGAATCCATTCTGAAGTACTTCGACCTCCATATCATACAAATTGGTGACGATTTCTATATCTTCTCATGGGCAACCGTCAAGGCATCTGCTGACAGCATAGAGTTCGTGGGTATCTTCGACGGCACGACTAAGACGATAACGAGAAAGACCACCTCCATCACCTCAGACATGGCGTCAGACGACGAAGCCTCCATCACAATGGGTGACATCTACAATCAGATAAAGGTAAAGTGTGATTTGCAAGCCATTGATGATGTGATAGACCCACCACTCCAAGAAGATTCTCTCACATCGCCATATTCGGGTAAACAGCTTTATATGAGGGAGTATTGGTCAGACGGTAACGGACGAGCTGCCATCTACGCCTTCTCTGACCTCCTTAGAGGTCAGAGCAACGACTATGAGGCTGCAGGTACGACTGATTGGTATATCCACGCCAAGAACAACTCCAAATGGACGTTTGGAACGGCAGGGAGTGACATAATCAGTCAGCTTTGCAGCACTGGCACCAACCAGCAGACACTTGCAAACTGGATGAGCAAGAACATCGGAGCCGCCATTATCAGCTTTGGTAGCGTGAAGAAACAGCTCTCGAAGAATGACAACTCTCCCACCTCAAAGGTCAGCATGACCGACTATCTTGTGATTTCCGTCAACGGCAACGGCAAGGATGATACGTCAGACACCGACACCATCTCACAGCCAACTGTGGATGCTATCAAGGCAGCAATACCAGTGGCCACCTATAACGGCAATGTGTCCGGCGGCAACTTCTCCCCTACCGATGAGAAAACTATTAATTATATCGTCATCAGCGGCAACGTGGTTTTGAACCCGATTATGGGGATGACAGCTCCTTACAGCTCAGTCAAAAGCTTAGACCATTCGGGCATGGTAAATAGCTACTTCCATAAGACGGTTCCTTCAAGAAATAACGATGACGGAAGGTACTATACCCAGGAATATTTCAAGGCCACCAAACCGAGCGATACAGCCACGGAGGACACCGATAACACACAAGGTCTTGTGCCATATACCGGTGAAGGCCCGCAACTCTACGAGTTCAAGTATTCCGCCATCGGTGACAGCACTGACACCGTTTCAAAGATTGCTGTGCTGCAGTGTATGCTGATTATCGGTGATAAGTGCGTAGTGGAGACGGGAACAGAGGGCCAGACATCAGACTTTACTTGGCAGACATACAAGGAGCGGTCAGCATGTGCCTCTGATGATGAGTACTACCAGCAATCCTTCACGATAGGCTTCGACCCTAAAATTGGTGACAAGCTGATAGGCACAGAGTTCCCCATCCAAAACAACATCGACTACACCATGGGGCTGGATGAGGAAGGTATCGCCATACCCATTAAGATGAGTGATCATATATCAGGCAAGGTGCAGTTCGTCATCCTTGGCCCGGTGAATACCCGTTGGTCAGACATCAGCCGACGTCACCCCTCATTTTGGAGGCATACCAAGTGGACTACTGGCAGTGCTCTGTTACTCGCCCATACATCCTCCATCATGTTAAGAGACTTCGAGATTAAGGTAGTATCAGACAACGGCGGCAACTCCAACAATGATGATAATGATATAGTCTATGCCTCAGACACAGACGAGACCTTTGTAAACAAGAAGGAAGAGGAGTTCAAAATCAACTCAGCCTTAACGACCGATGAGTGCACGGAGCTTGGCACCAAGAGCCAAATCAGTCTCTCAACACCGTTTTCGACAGAGACCAAAAACGGCATCCTCTCACTCACCGATTTGGTAAGGAAAGAGACAGCTAAGCCGGAACAGCTGTATGTTGACGCTTATTACAAAGAATGGCATCAGCCAAGGGCAGAGCTCCAATTAAGTGTATTCGACAAGGTTATAACCTTCTTCGACAAGTACGAGCATCCTGCATTGCCGGGTAAAGTGTTTTACACTACCTCCATCACCCGTCACGCCAACGACGGAGATGCTGAGATTAACATAAGAGAAAAAGATGATTAACGTCAGACTGTATAAGACTCCAAAGAAGGAAGGGCTGACATCATCAGTCGTAGGGGCTACGGTGGTGAATGTGCAAAAGTCGGCTGAGGCTGTCAAGGCTGGATATGCCACAAAAGCAGGTAAGGCTGACGTTGCAGACAGCGCATCGTATGCGAATAATGCAGGGCAAGCTTCACGGGCTAACTATGCAGACAAGGCAAGAGAGCTGGACGAAAATGCCACCGCATTATCTAAGTATTTAAGGAAGGACACCGACGACACTGCCTCCGGGCTGATAACGTTGCTGAAAGGACTGGCTGTCGGGGGCG
>OMVH01000243.1 GCA_900314365.1 uncultured Prevotella sp.
GTCTGATGGTCAACGACAAAGCTACTGAGTCGCGCTTCGTTGCTGTTGGCTTTCAGATAGGCACGGAAAGCTTTAATGGAACCGTTGGCCCCTTGCTTGACTATGGTGTTGGCTTTCTTGGTACTAAAGAAGTAATCACCGGCCGCGATGTCTGACTTGTCCAATGTACCCACGAAACTGAAATCATTCCCAACTGTGGGTTCTGTGGTAGTATTAGAGTTGATGGTTACATCATTGACAGTAAATTCCGATAATGCCCCCCCCGGATTAAAAAGCAAGTAAGGCTTCCCCGCCTCGATTTGCGGAGTGGGAAGCGTGCTGAAGGAAGCATTTCCGTCTTCGGCAGCAGTCAGTGTAGCCACTTTGACTCCTTCGCCAAAAGTACTTTTCAGCTGACTATCGTTCATATCGAAGGGAAGGCAGATGGCATTCCACGAGCTGCCGACAAGCGGCCGATGCACCGTCACATCCAATCCCTCGGCAGCACTAAAGTCGTTGGTGGCGCTCATATCGTCGGTGAGAGTGCGAGGCTCCGATGAAGATATTTCCTCGTAGAGAGAAGGAAAGAATTTATATTTGGTTTTCGCGCTATAGCATCGAAAATATTCTCCATCAGATTTCAAATATCTTGATGCATTGGCTGTATTTTTGATTCCAATTGAAAATGTTCCGTCTTCAGCATTAGGTTCTATCGACCACACATCATCGGCACTGAAAGAATTTTTGCTGACGATGTCCGTCCCGCTAATTGGCTGTCCTAAGTACATATTATTTGAAGACTTTATGACAAATCCGCTTCCATAAGCAGTAAATGTAAAGGCATAAGTTTCCGCATCAACTTTAATGATGTCTCCCGATATATACTCGCTATTGTCATTGTCTATTCGGAAAGTGCCCAATGGCGCAGGTTTAATCTCTAATATGGCTTTAGCAACATATGTACTGTAATCGTTCCTGTAAACTATGAGGTACCGTTTGCCACTCGTGACTTTACTGACTTTTTTAAAGCTGACCAAATTGCCTGCTTGCCCGGCTAAGGGCAACAGGTAGAGGATTAGCAGAAGGTGCAAAATTTTCTTCATTTTCCGATGGTTTAAGGTGCCGGCGCCATGAAGCGAGAGCATCGAGTCTTAGTTATTTTGCCGTTTGTGTCCTGCAACGTCACGAAGGCGTGGAGGTTCATATCGGCAAATTTACTAAATATATACGAATCAAGGTAAAGTAAAGACGGAAAAGTTGTAATATTTTTTTATGGCGTTATATATTTTATCCCCTGCACGCGCTTTCTTGTTTAGACTCCTGCGAAAAGCCAGGCACTAAAACACAGTAGTCAATCGGCTCTCGCCAGTAGGTTCTCAATGTAGGGCACACTCCTTCGTCCATTGTCCTTGTAGGCGTTCCGAGCAAGAACCATGAGGACATATGTGACTACTTTTCTCCGGGATGAATGAGCTTATTGAAGTGGACCCTCCGTAAAGTTAAAGAATAATCTTGTTTCAGCCAAGCGAAAAGCACATTTATTTTGAGAACAGGCTAAAGGTAATTCACATATAGTAATGAGTTTACCAAACTATCTGCCTCATCTATATACTCCAGGGTCAGATTTCTACCCTCACTATAAAAAAGGGATACCCACGTGGGTATCCCTCGCCGAATGATGCCAGTTTGTTCTCCATACTGACTAAAGGTAACAAAGATTAGTTATAACAGCTTTCACCATGTTCGTAGATGTCGAGACCCTCTTCCTCAATACGCTCATCGACACGCAGCCCGACGATACGATTAAGCAATCCGAAGAGCACAAGGCCTGTCAGCAAAGTCCAGCCGTCGATGCAGAGTATTCCGAAGAGCTGAGCTCCGAGCTGGTTGAAGCCATGACCGTAGAGTGCGCCGCTGCCTAAGGAGAACAGCCCCACGAGAAGGGTGCCGAGGATACCGCAGACTCCATGTACAGAGCTGGCTCCAACAGGGTCGTCAACATGTAGTTTCATATCGATGAACTCAATACTGAAAGGCAACACCAGTCCACAGACGGCACCGATGACGACTGCTCCCGCCGGAGATACGAGGTCGCAGCCGGCAGTAATGCCCACCAAGCCCGCCAGGATACCGTTGAGAGTCAGCGAGAACGAAGGCTTGCCATACTTCAGCCAGGTCGTGGCCATGGTGACTATCCCGCCGGAAGCCGCAGCCAAATTGGTGGTGAGAAACACGTGGGAGATGGCCATCCGGTTAGTTTCACCACTGGCAGCCAACTGAGAGCCGGGATTGAAACCGAACCAGCCAAACCAAAGGATGAACACGCCCAAGGCTGCTGCCGTTAAATCGTGACCGGGGATGGCGTTGCTCCGACCGTCCTTGCGATACTTTCCGTGGCGCGGTCCAAGTATTACAGCACCGATAAAAGCCAGTGTGCCACCTACGGAATGCACAACGGCAGAGCCCGCAAAATCGTGAAATGCAGTCCCGAACGTACGCATCATGAAACCATCGGGGGCTGCATTCCCCAGCCAGCCGCCACCCCATGTCCAATGGCCTTCCACAGGATATATAAGCAAAGAAATGAAAATACTGTACATGCAGTAGGTTGAGAACTTGGTGCGCTCGGCCATAGCACCCGACACGATGGTGGCACTCGTGGCGCAGAACACCGTCTCGAACATCAAGAAACCCTCGGTAGGCAGACCGTTGGAATTGTGATAGAAACTCAAGTCGCCAAAATTGGGCATGCCCACAAAGCCTTCTCCACCGGAACCAAACATCATTCCGAAGCCGACAAACCAAAAGAGAAGGGAGCCTATGAGAAAGTCAACGAAATTCTTGAAGAGTATGTTAACCGTATTCTTACTGCGCGTGAAACCTGCCTCGCAGAAGGCAAAGCCCGGTTGCATGAAAAACACTAACATGGCTGCGAGAAGCATCCATACGGTATCAACAGATATACTTAAATCATGAATGGTCATAGACGAAGAAATTAAATGATGGTGATTGTTCTTATTTGAATGGGGGAAGCCTCAGCGCCGGCCTACTATTCTTCCTGCTCGGCATTGTAGAGAGCGATATCACCTCGCTCACCCGTTCTAATTCTCACGGTGTCCTCTACGGGAATAATGAAGATTCTGCCATCGCCTATCTCTCCCGTACGGGCAGCCTCAGCAACGGCCTTCACCGTCTTCTCCACATTCTTGTCGCGCACCACGATGTTGAGCAGCATGCGCTCAATACTGCTCGTGTCGTACATCACGCCACGATAAATCCTGGCTTGCCGCATCTTTCCCTCTCCACGTACCTCGTAGTAGGAAAACCACTCTATTCCGGCAGCCAACAGTGCCTCCTTCACTTCTTCGAACTTTGTCTTCCTGATAATTGCCTCAATCTTCTTCATAACTTACAATAATAAATCCACAAAAGACACAACAATGTCATTCTGAAATTAATACGACGCAAAGTTAATCATTATGTCAAGTAAAAGCAACACATCAATTGCATTTTGTCTACAAAATCAAGGACACATTACGTTTATTAATCTAATCAACGACAAATACAAACATTTGTTAAGCATTTTCAGGCAGAATACTTAACAAATCATTTTTTAACGCAAAAACTAAAATAGTCTCGACATTGCTTGCTTTAAAAAGGAATAATATCTAAATTTGCAGTTGTAACCATTGATTGCTCATAACAACTATGAAACCCTTAGCCATCCTGCTATTGTGCCTCTTGCCTGCCTTCCTGCCTGCAAGCGCACAAAAAACTTACCAGCAACTATGGAGCGAAGTCTATCGACAGGCCCGCACCGACAAGCCTCGCGCGGAGATAGCCTTACTCGAAGGTATCAGCCAAAAAGCACAGACTGAGATGAACTATGGGCAACTGCTCAGTGCCGACCTGCTCAGACTCTCCCTCATCAGGACTACCTTCGGCACAGACTCGCTCGAAGAGGCAAAGAAGGTCCTTGAACGGAAGAAGAGGGCTCTTAAATCCACCCAGCCTGCCTTGGCCGCCATCTACGCCTGCGCCTTAGGACAAGCTGACGAGGCTCTTGCCAACCCAACAATGCTGGCGCATACACCGACAAGCGATTTCAAGCCTCTGTTCCGTCCGGGCAACGATGTGTTTGCCAATGACCTGCTAAGCTGCATCGCATGGACTTCAGGCAAATATAATGTGGCACACGACTACTACGACAAGACGGGCAACAGGCCAGCAGCTCTGGTTACGGCTCTTTGGATGACACCGCAGGGTGGCAGACGGCGGTATACCGAATGGCTCGACTCACTGAATACGCGCTACAGCGACCTGGAAGAGAGCTTGCTCGTCACAGCTCTCAAGGCGGCCGACTGTCCCGACTCAACAGCTATCATCCTGGTTGACAGTGCAATGGCTAAATGGCCCGGAAGTCGATACTGCAATGCTCTGCGCAACATCAAGGCAAAAGCCGGACGCTCCAAGGCCAGCATCACGCTCAAACAGAAGCAAGTCCATTCAAAATCGCCCACGTGGCTCTACCTCGAAACGAAAAATCTAAAGTCAATCGACCTGGCTGTCTACCGCAAGGAAGGCACGAAGCTTGCCACACGACCGATATGGAAGGTCACAAAGCAACTCACCGTAAAGCAAGCTTGGGAGACGGTCAACGACAGCTTGCAACTTCCCTCCCTACCCTATGGCCACTATGTGGCGAAAGCACAAAGCAAGGGGTCCACAATGAAGCCCATGAGCATCGACTTCATCGTGAGCGACTTGAACGTCATGCTGAGTCCGAAATCGGAGAAAGAGCTTTGGGCGCGCGTAGTTGACACCAACACCGGAAAGGCGCTGCCCAATGCAAAGATTGAAGTCGGAACCGAAGGTGACAGCACGGAAGAGGAGGATGACGTCGAGGTGGCCGACGACGGTACCGACGAAACCGGCGAAACGGCTGTCGATGTTGCAGTGGCCGACGATGAAGAAGAAGCTGTGGACACAGTAGCATCCGCAACTCAAAACCTCACAGTCATCACCAACGGCAGCGGTGAAGCCGTAATCCCTTATACGGGTGGCAGTCTGTGGCTTCGCCCCACTCTCGGCTCCGACCATTGGCAAGAGTCAGCCCCAGTCTACTTGGAAGACGGAGAGGCGCAACGGATACGCTTCTACCAAATAACCTGCAACGTATTCACTGACCGTGCTCTCTATCGTCCCGGCGACACGGTGCGCGTAGCTCTCGTGGCCTACATCCGCCAACCGGGGCAGCAACGTAAAGCTTTGTCTGACATACCGCTACAGCTGAAGTTCACCAGCAACGACGAAGAGTGGAGCGACAGCATCAAGGTGCACACCGACGATTTCGGAACTGCCCACACACAATTCGCTCTCGGAAAGAAATGGCATACTGGAAACATCTATACCATACAAGCCTGGACGCAGTGGAAAGAAACCGGTGCACTACGGCAGCTTGAAACTCTCCTCGGACACAGTATAACCAAGCCGACGGACGACTATCTCACCATCAGCAACTGGCCTTCGTTCAGCATTGAAGAATATAAGTTAGGCAGCCTGCAAGTGAAACTTCGCGTAAAGGAGCCTCACTATGAGCCAGGTGACACGGTGACCGTCATCGGAAGGGCCTCCTCACTCAGCGGTACGCCCGTGGCTCTGGCTCAGGTGAGAAGCCATCTCAACGACTACAACAGGTATTGGAGGGCCTACCCGGAAACGAAAGCTGAAAAGCCTGACACCCTGCTCACCACCGACAGCAACGGTGAGTTCACCGACCGGATTGTCATTCCGAAACTGCACCCTAAGCAGGAAGGCATCTACAACCTCTATAAACAGTACACCGTCACTGCACCCGACGGCCAGCAAAGCGATGTCAACATCACTCTGCGCTACAGCAACAAGAACTACTATCTCCGGAGCGAACTCGGTATCCACACTACCGACGGCTACCTGCGCGACTCTACGCTCACCCTCACCTGCGCCCTCACTGATGCCCAGTACAACAAACGGGAAGGAGAGG
>OMVH01000240.1 GCA_900314365.1 uncultured Prevotella sp.
AAAAACAAAGCGGAACAGAAGCAAAAGCTTTCTGTTCCGTTTAGTATCAGTTCACTTGCAGCACACCGAAAGGACCGGCGGTGCTGGCGTAGTAGCGCGTGAGCTTCTTGCCGCCGTCGCCCTTTGCCACGATGCCACCTGTGTTTAGGTTGTACTCCCGTTTGCAGAGTGTGCAGCGGGCCAGACCGTTGGTCTCCAGAGTCAGTGGATGCTCTCTCAGCGGCAATGCCTGTGGGTCGAAGCAATTGGGACACTGCAGGTCGTAGGCATAGAACGTGGCAGGTGAGCTGAGATTGCCGAAGCCTACGATGATGCCGTTGCTGAGTCCGAAGATGAGTGTGCGGCGACTGTCAATGGCTGTGTAGAGTTTATCTGAGTGCTGCCCCTCGTTGTTGGTAAACGAAAAATAGGCTGCCCCTCCGCTCTTCACGGTTTTCTTCACAATACAGAAGATGCCGGGCGAGGTGGCATTCATGGCCGTTGCGAGAGTGGCATCCTGATGGGTGGCATTGTCGATAACCACATAGCAGGGAGCCTTTGAGAACTCGCTTTCGGCATCGCCGCAACTTGTGAGCAGCAACATCATGGCTACTGGAAGCCAACCGAAAAGCCGTAACCTCATTGCAGCAGCCTCCTTTCAGCCTCTTCCACCCGTTCGAAGTGGAACTCGTTGAGGATGTTGTCCATATAAGCAGCTATGCGGTCGTTGCAGAGGTTTCCGATGCTGCCCTCATGAGTGTGATGGATGTGGCGGTCAGCCTTGAAGGTGCCGTTCTCTATCTCCATGCCCACCTTGCGGTAAGCGTCGCGGAATGGCATGCCTGCTGCCGTGAGTCTGTTGACTTCTTCCACGGAGAACATCGGGTCGTAGCGCTTGTCGTCGAGGATATGCTCGTTCACTTCCATTCTGCTTATGATATAGGCAGCCATGCGCAGGCAGTCGTCCATTTCGTCGAAAGCCGGAAGGAAGACCTCCTTGATGACTTGCAGGTCGCGGAAATAGCCCGTGGGCAGATTGTTCATGATGAGCGTAATCTGCTGCGGCAATCCTTGCAGTTTGTTGCTCTTGCCGCGTATGAGCTCAAAGACGTCGGGGTTCTTCTTATGCGGCATGATGCTCGAGCCTGTGGTACACTCCTTGGGCAGATGGATGAAACCGAAGTTCTGACAGTTGAAGAGACAAGCATCGAAGGCCAGCTTTGACAGTGTTCCGGCTACGGAAGCCAGGGCAAAGGCTACGTTGCGCTCGGTCTTGCCACGTCCCATCTGCGCGTACACCACGTTGAAGTTCATCGAGTCGAAGCCCAGCAGTTCGGTGGTCATCTGTCTGTTCAGGGGGAAGCTGCTGCCGTAGCCTGCTGCTGAACCTAAGGGATTGCGGTTGGCCATGCGGTAAGCAGCCTGCACGAAGAGCATGTCGTCGGCCAGGCTTTCGGCATAGGCGCCAAACCAGAGCCCGAACGATGAGGGCATGGCTACCTGCAGATGGGTGTAGCCGGGCATGAGCACGTCCTTGTATTGCTCGCTTTTGGCCACCAGCTCGTCGAAGAGATTCTTGATGAGCGTGGCTGTGGTGTGGATGCGGTGGCGGATAAAGAGTTTCAGGTCGAGCAGCACTTGGTCATTGCGGCTGCGTCCCGAATGAATCTTTTTACCCACGTCGCCGAGTTTCCTCGTGAGCAAGAGTTCCACTTCGGAGTGGACATCCTCCACGCCCTCCTCTATCGCGAAGTTGCCAGCCATGCATTCAGCATAGATGTTCTTCAGTTCCTTGAGCAGCGTGTCAAGTTCTGTGCGCGTGAGCAGACCTATCGACTCGAGCATGGTAATGTGAGCCATGGAACCTAACACGTCGTAGGGTGCCAGGAAGAGGTCGAGCTCGCGGTCGCGGCCTACTGTGAACCTCTCTATGGCGGCATTCACCTCAAAACCTTTTTCCCAAAGTTTGTTTGCCATTTTCACACGGAAGTTAATCGTAGTCAATCATCTGCAGCACGTCGGCAATCTTTTCCAACGCTTCCTTCAGCGGCCCCTTCACCATTCCGAGCAGGAGCATGTTCAGTTCGGCCTTGATGGTCAGCTTCATCTTGCAAGAGCTGTCGGTGACAGGCAGAAGCTGTATCCAGAAGTTGAAGGGCAGCGGGCTCTCGGAGGCTGCAAACTTGATGCATTTGGGTTCCTCGCGCTCCACGATTTCCAGTTTCACGGCTCCCATGGGTGTGGTCAGCGTGAGTGAGTCGCGGTCGAACTTCAGGTCTTTCACCTTATCCTCGGGAAGCTTGTCGCGCATAGCTTCCACGTTCTCAAGATTGCTCAGCTTCGCGTAGACCTTGGCCTGCGGGAAGTCTATCTGTCGTATTGAGCTTTCGAATTTTGCCATATTCTTATTTTTTCCAGTTTGCGGGGTCCTTGCGCCATTCGTGGAGCACGTCCACATCGGCCTCGGAAATGTAACCAGTAGCCAGGGCTTCAGCCACGACGTGGTCGTAGTCGGTGAGAGTTACGAGCTTCACGCCTGCCTTCTCGAATGCCTCGGCTGCAACAGGGAATCCATAGGTGTAGCTGGCCAGCATTCCCACCACCTCGGCTCCTTGCCGGCGCAGCGCTTCCACGGCCTTCAGTGAACTGCCGCCTGTTGAGACGAGGTCCTCCACCACGACTACCTTTGCACCAGGCTCAAGAACACCCTCTATGAGGTTCTCCAAACCGTGGTCTTTGGGTTTCGAACGCACGTAGACAAAGGGCAGCCCAAGCTCGTCGGCCACGAGGGCGCCTTGGGGGACGCCACCTGTAGCTACGCCGGCCACGACCGTGGCATCAGCAAAGTTGGCGAGAACAGCATGTACCATCTCTGTTTTGACAAAGGTGCGCAGGGCAGGATAGGAGAGGGTCTTGCGGTTGTCGCAATAGAAGGGTGACTTCCAGCCCGACGCCCACGTAAAGGGATCGTTCGGCTGCAGCTTGATGGCCTTGATGGCCAGGAGCTTTGAGGCAAACACTTGTTTTAAGTCTTTCATCTTTTTGTTGTATATGAGGATGATGTGTATTCGATTCGGTGCCAATCCGGCTGACTCTTGTTCGCGCAGGGAGCAGGGCATGCCAGCTTCTTCGTGCTGCTTTCCGGCTCGGAGGCTTAGAAGAATGGCTGCGGGGATGAGGAGACTCGCTCATGGCGGACCATCAATTCTCCGAGGCGTTGCCGGGCCTTATGCAGTGACTTGCGGACGAGTACTAAAGACTGAGCCGATGGCATCTTTTAATTGGGCAAATATACTGCAATTCTGTGTAACGGACAAATATTTTGCTTATAAACGTCATTCTTGGACCGAATTTATAGTGTTTCTTTAACAACGAGTCCACTTTGATGCCGAGTGCCTTGAGGTGTCAGTAAAGATGATTTTCAGTGCTCCTCTGATGGCTCTGAAGCACTTGTTTATTGCATGCACGCGGTCGTTTATGGCCAGAACAAGTACAGAAGTTGTTAGGACATGCCCGAATAGGCACGACTCTTCATTATGCTATGGTTAATCAAGTCAATGTAAAGATGGCACATAGAAAATTTCTGAATTAAATTTGGCAAGTAGATAACTTTTCTATAAATTTGTGCAATAATAATTTGCGCAGATGTTTGAGCAGGAAATAAAGAAATACGACGAGACAGCTGAGGCTTATAAGCGGATAATCGTTGAGCCAATGGGAGAAGAGCAATATCGTGAACGCAACGAGATTCTTTTTTCTTGTCATAGTTGTGGCATTGAAGGTAATTCTTTTTCTGTTGACGACACTCGCGCATTGTTCGAAGAAGGCCTTGGATATTATCCCGTCGGTAAGTCTTTGTTTGAATGTCAGGAGATGTCCGACCACTTTGCTGCATATGAGTGGATGCATAAACATCTTGATCACCCGTTTGATGTTGATTTGATGAAGTATATCAACAGGCTTGTTATGCTTCACACCTTGCCATACAAATCCCCGAAGTCTATACCAGGAGAGTTTACTACAGTCGATATGGCAGCTGGTGAAACCGTATTTGGCGACCATGAGCACCTTATTGCTCAAGTTCCGAAGCTTATGGCTTCAACAGCAAAGGCGATTGAGAATAAGCAAGTCCATCCAATGATTCTTGCTGCCCGTTTCCATGGTTTCTATGAATACTTGCATCCGTTCCGTGATGGTAATGGACGCACAGGGCGTCTGCTCTCCAACTTCATCTTGTTGCACTTCAATCTTCCTGAACTGATAATTCCTAAAGAAGACCGTCAGGAATATATCGGCGCGTTGCGGCAAATAAGAACTGAGAATACTGACGAATACCTTATCAACTTCTTCTTTAAGAAGGCTATTGAGCAAATGGAAAGTGATATGGCTCAAAAGAAAAAAGCTAATAGGCCAATGTTGTTCTTTTAAGAGTAAAGAAGATGAAAGAGTACAAGTTTAAAGCAAGATCTTTTGGTGTAATCCAAACTATTTCACCATCATAATTTGCAAAATCAGATGTTGCTGGTGTCGCCCCACTCAGCACAGTAGCTATATCGCTTATTTTATATTTCTTCCATATCATGTTTATTCCCCCTTTAGCTTCCTTATTTCCTTGTCAAAATCCGAGTCTATCTTCTGCGTCTTGTTGAAGATGTCGTACTCCTGTTCTGCTTTGGCTTTAGCTTCTGCCGCAGAAATCTTTCCCTTGTCAGGCAAGATTTGGTAGTTGCGGAATTCCAAGAACTTGTTAACACTGGCTGAGAACTGATCCATTGTGAAGGTGTTCTCACGCTCTATGAGATCCTCTATGTAGTCGAAGAAGCCAGTTACAGCACGCTCCAAACGTTTGATCTGTTCCGGTTGCAAGTAGTTCTTTGCTATGCTGACATCTGACTTCAAGACCCTGCCATCGGGTGCATGCTTCCATGTCGTTAACCCCATGTGGTCTTTTGTATGATCCGCCCGCGTGTATATGATTTCAGCTGCCGTCATACCAGTGATGGCATAATGGAAACGATTTTGAATCATGGCATAGAAATCACGTGTCGTCGGGGAACTCTTATCGTAGTCGGTGCTGCATTCCGCATAAATGTCCGTAATCTGCTGCCATA
>OMVH01000236.1 GCA_900314365.1 uncultured Prevotella sp.
CCGCAGGGCAATTTTTACGCGACAGCGATTGTCGTCATGGGCAGGCTTTACACGTTAGGTGTGATTCTGAAGTGATGGGGTAGTCGTCGCCGCTTGCTGTCTTAATAGGCAAAAAACCCTTATCTAAATATATATACCTTACAAAGTATTGCATTTTCGCTTTGTTTTGTTTAACTTTGCAGCGAATATAGGAAAAGCTTTATAAATTAACATTAATACTATCGCTTATGAGAATCAAACTTACTCTTCTGCCAGCGCTTCTCGTCTGTTGCATCGGGACATTCGCCCAAAGCACGAGAACCGTAGAGATGAAAGCACCGGGAACACTTTCCACCCTGCTCGGTGACGAGCGCAACTCCATTAACACACTCACCATCAAAGGACCTGTAAATGGTGCCGACATTGCTGTGCTGCGCGCCATGGCCGGATACGATGTAAACCTGGCCGACTCATCGAAAAGGGTCAGCGTGGGCAGTCTGCAAACCATCGACCTGACGGGAGCAACCATCGTGAGCAGCCCCGACACCTATTTTATTTCTTACAGCACCAGCGTCTACGGTCAGGAGACTGCCACCCAGCACTCTACCAACGACAATGTTGTGGGCGCCTACATGTTTGCCTACTGTCCGAAACTCAAGGAGATCAGTCTGCCGGCTAATGCAACCAGCATGCAGGAGCTTGCCTTCCAAGACGACGAAGCCCTGGAGAAAGTACACTTCGGCAGCGCCCTCACCTCTGTCGGCGACCGGGCCTTCAACTGCTGCTATGCTCTCAAGGATGTGGACTTCGGTACGGACAGCCATCTGAAGAGCATTGGCACGGAAGCTTTCTATCTCAACACCTGCCTGACAAGCATCACCCTTCCGGAAAGCGTCACGCAGATAGGCTCTCACGCCTTCACGGGCTGCAAGCAACTCACAACCGCAGTGATAGGTTCCGGTGTGACAGCTCTGCCTGAGGGACTCTTCGGGGCTGACGACTATGTGACCGGCTGCACCTCACTGCAGCACGTCACCCTGCCCCAACAGCTGCTCAGTGTGGGCGACAGGGCCTTCGACCTCTGCACCTCCCTGCCTTCTCTCACTCTGCCCGATGCTGTAACGACCATCGGCGAGCAGAGTTTCGCCTACTGCACATCCCTGAGAAAGCTCCACCTGCCCGAGAGCCTGAAGAGCGTCGGCAAGAACGCTTTTCTACATTGCGAAGCGCTCGACTCGCTGGTGCTGCCCGACGGTATCGGAAACAAGACGTTCAAGACATCCTCGCTTGCAGGCGGTCCCTTCACGGGCTGCAAGAGTCTGAAGTACGTGAAGCTGGGCAAGGGTTTCACCGAAGTGCCCAACTATTTCTTCAAGGCTGCGGAATCGCTAAAGAAAGTCGATATGCCCACAGTGACCAAGATAGGAAAATTTGCTTTCAACCGCTGCACAAGCCTGGAATCGATAGAGCTGAAGGAAGGACTCACCGAAATCGGAAACTTCGCCTTTGGCGGATGCCACAGTCTGAAGAGCTTCACTGTGCCTAACAGTGTGACGAAGATAGGCACCAACGTGCTCTACGACTGCGGTGCCCTCAAAGAGGTGACTTTAGGAAGCGGACTCACTGAGGTACCGTCGAACCTATGTCAGGGCGACTCTCTGCTCACCACTGTCAACCTCAATGCTAACATCAAGAAGATAGGCGACTTTGCTTTCTTCGAATGCAAGAGTCTGAAGGAGGTAGTGCTGCCCCAGCATGTCACCGCCATCGGCAACTCCGCCTTCGAGGGCTGCGCCTTCCCCACCCTCATCATCCCGGCTCAAGTGACCACCGTCGGCGACCATGCTTTTGCCAACAACAAAGCACTCACCTCTGTAGAGATTCCGTCCTCTATCACTCACATGGGCGACGGCATACTCAAGGGTTGTTCCAACATCACCTACGCCAAACTCGACGCGGGCTTCACAACAGTACCCAAGGGAATGTTTGAAGGTTTCACCAACTTGCAGAAGGTAGACCTCCCCACAGGTATCACGCGCATAGAGAACCGTGCCTTTGCCGGTTGCATCGCACTTAAACAGATTCCTCTGGAAGAAGGCCTCACCTACATTGGCGACTCAGCTTTCTACTGGTGTCTGAAACTCGAACAGCAAACGCTGCCTTCCACCGTGAAGACCATTGGCAGCAGCGCCTTCTTCAGATGCGAACAGTTTACGAAAGCCGTCATTCCCGATGGTGTCACTTCACTGGGCTCAAGAGCTTTCGCCGGATGCAAGAACCTCACCGAAGCCACCGTGGGCAAGGGCATCACACAGCTGCCCGACGAGCTCTTCTATGCACACAACGAACTGCAGAACACTTTCAACTGCGCGAAGCTGACCTCGGTCACACTGCCTTCCACATTGACAAGGATTGGCAACGGCAGTTTCCGCGAATGCACAGCCCTGACAACCATCGCCCTGCCCGCCGGTCTGCTTGATATCGGCAACGAGGCTTTTGAAAGTTGCACGGCACTGGCGCTCAGCACACTGCCCGAAGGAGTGACGGCAGTGCGCCACGGAGCATTCAAGAATTGCGCAGTCCTCACTGAGTTCACGCTTCCGGAAAGTGTCAGCACCTTGCAGAGTCAGGCTTTCGCCGGATGCAGCAATCTGCGGACGCTCCACCTGTCTAAGAATCTCACCGACATCGCCGACTCCATCTGTTATAACAACTCACTGTTGAGTACGGTGAACTTAGGCGACGTGAAGAACACCGGCCGCATCGGTGAGGCAGCATTCCAAAACTGCCTGAGTCTGAAGGAGGTTACGATTCCGCAGAATGTCAAAGAGATTTGGTACCAATCTTTTGCCAACGATGTGGCTCTCTCGCGTGTCCACTTCAAGACTCCTAAGGTTCCCGCTATCGCACCCACAGCAGAGGTGACGGTACCTGGCGATGACATCTACGAGAAACCCAAGACCATCACGATGTATCATAGTTTCTACCACGTAGGCAATCCCGTAACCTTTATCGTTCCGGATGCAACAGTAGAAGCTTTCCGTCAACTCGACTTTAGCGACATGGAAGTGACAGTACATATCGTAGGAGAATCATCTGCGACGGGTATCAATGGCGTCAACGCAAACAAGCCGCAGGTGAAAGAGCGCTACAGCATAGGAGGCCAGCGGATGAACTCGGCACATCATGGTATCAGCATTGAACGGCTCAGCGACGGAAGCGTGCGCAAGGTGCTGGTGAAATAGCAACCTACAAATAATCAACAAAAAAGAACACCACATTGTCCAAAGAACTCTGTAACAGTGCAGAGTATGGGCAAAGTGGTGTTTTTTTAAACAGCCATGCCACTCAGAGCACAGGGTGAGCAACACGGCCTATGAATTTCTATCGGGATGTGGCTCTCTTACAGGTCGAACTTATAGCCTATTGTGAACTGGAACACGGAATGCTTCGTCGACTCGCCCTCTGCCTCGATGGCCTTAGTGACGCTGAAGTTGTAGCGTGCGTCCAACTGGAAATTGCGATACTCATACGACAGGCCCACAGGAATGGCGAAGTCTACGCTCTTCACGCTGGCATCGACACCGGCAGCCTGAAAAGCCTTTTCCAAATCAACCTCTGCTGAGACACCGGAAGTGGAAGCCTTAACCTTGCTGTTCACCTTGAAGCCAGGCTGAATACCCGTCTTCACGGCCAAGCCCTTGGCAACATAGACATTCAGGAGGACAGGCACATTGATGTAGTCCATCTTGATGGTTCCGTCCAATCCTTCATCACTGGCTTTTACTCCTTGCTGAGAATAGAGAGCACCAAAGGAGAGCGACAGCAGGTCAGTGGCCTGATACTCGAACTCTGCACCTCCGACAAAGCCCACGCGCGGATCGCTGCCGTCATTGTTTGTCATGGTGGCTACATTTAGACCCAGTTTGGGTTGAATGTTGAACGAACCCTTTGCATGCTGGGCATAGATTCCAACCGAAGCCAACAGCAGGCAAGCAATAAGCATAATCTTTTTCATGAGTGGATAATTTTTATAGTTTTGTAAATTCCTTGCAAAGATACAAAAACCGACAAGAACCACTCCACACTTTTCCATATTTCTTCAGAAAAAATACAAATGAAATACAACGACTGAGTTCAGCACCTACTCTTGACTTCGCCAATGCGTCACCCAAAACATCCCCAAAAGAATTATAGCTGATTGATGTAGGAAAAAGGTTATGGAAAATAG
>OMVH01000231.1 GCA_900314365.1 uncultured Prevotella sp.
CTCGTGGCCGTCCGCAAGCAGCAAATGTAGAAGGTGCGGTCTAATTACTTGTTCGTCCTCAGAATGCAGGCGGCCACACATTTTTCCACTTTATCATGTTACACATCCAGAATCGGGGCGCATCGGAAAACTCCGTGTTTGGGTGAGAGAACATAAAGACACCATTATATTTGTTTTTGTAAAGATATAGTGCTCTTGAATTCAACTCTCTAACCAAAGGGTTTATTGGGTGCGCCTATATTTCCCACGAGTTTGTATTCAAAAACTCATTCAAAAGTGGGTACAACAAGTTGAACGCACTATTTTCAAAGATGTTATAACAGTACTCTGATGGGTCGGATGCTGACAGCGGTGCGAAGAATATTCCTAACCTTGACGTCCCCACAGCCTTTTAGCCTTCAAATAGCTCCAGACAATGCTAGCAAAGCTCTGTAGGCTGTCACGTTCTATCTGCGTCTGATAGAAATAGCCTACAAAACGGTTGTGACGTTCGGCAAGGTAGTGGAAGATGCTGTAGAGCGTTTTGCGGGCTATGAGTTGCTGATAGTGATTACCTTTCTTTATAAGTCTGCAGAGCCGTTTGTAAACCTTCAGATAGTTCTCAGGCTTGCCTTCAGCAATGGCAACAGCCGCACTCACGCCACTCTCCAGGGCATAGTAGATGCCTTCACCCGTAAGGGGCTCATTGAGTCCGGCTGCATCGCCAATGAAGTAGACATGCTGGTGCCAGACAGGACGGTTCAGCGGATTGCCAATGGGAATCATGGCTGCATGAAGCGGATAACTACTCTCGTGCTGCAGACCTATAGTGGAACAAAAATCATGCATGGCCGCCTTGCCATCGAAGTGCTTGCCTTGCAACTTGCAGAGCCCCAGGCACTCCACACTGTCTTTGGCAAAGGCCCACGCATAGGTATCGGGAACAAAGCCGAAATAGATGTTCACACCGTCGATGTCGGCATCCTTCCTGTCCACATTTATCTCATAGGCTTCGCTGTTGATTCTCTTGCGGCGGAATGATTTGTCATGACGGTTGAGCAAATGCTCCACATGACTTACAGCTCCGTCGGCAGCCACCAAAACATTATAGCCCACCTTTCGTCCTGACTTTGTTACGACGGTCTTGTTGTCGAAGTCTATACGCTCGCAGCCGTCACCCTCCATAAGTTCTCCACCTAAAGAACGGAATTCGTCGGCAAGAAAGGCATCGAAACGGGGACGATCGAAAAGATGAATGCGACAGTCGGTACCCTCTGGAAATGTGGGTGGACAGTGGTCTGCAAGGCTGAAGTCACAGTCGACAAAACTTCTGTCACGCTGCCAGAGCCGCAGATGGGCTTCACGCGAGACCAATGAAGCTGCGGTCAGGCGACCATAAGCATCTGAATCAAGGAGTGAGGAGAGAACACGACGCGACTTTGCTGTGACGACACCGGCGCAAAGCTTCACACGGGGAAATGTGGACTTCTCAATGATACAACAGTCGATACCCGCACGAAGCAGCCGCAAACCGCAGGCTGCGCCTGAAGGCCCGGCACCAATGATGACAACAGGATAGAAAAGATAATTGTCTGACATGATTCTGTATCTTTAAGCTGAACGACGGGATTGCCCATAAGGCTCTACACCCTACAGCGGTCGCAAAATTACAAAAATCCACTCTATTCACCAACGTAAAAAGCTGTTATTTCGTGATGTCATTAAAGCAGGCCCGTGCGGCTGGTCTGGAAACGAACGGCAAAAACAGTCGGACAGTCCCAGCAGAATGGTTGAAAATCCATATCTCCACGGCCGAGTAAACCGAGCATACAGCCCGCATAGTCTTAATGCAGACCTCTGCAGATAGGGTAGGGGAAATATTCTTTTTGTCACATAACAGTCTGATTTGCAATCAATAAACCATCTTCATAAAAGCTTCGCTAAGAAAGAATTGCTTTCACATTTTGGCTACACTAATTTTGCAGTCGTCATCCAAAATGGACGACGGGTCTTCTCGTCCGGGCACCGGTGGAAGGACGAACAGAGACCCTCACAATAACAATATAAAAGAAAGATATGGAAATCATCTTAAAGAGAATTGCAAAGTCAGAAAGTTTCACGATGGGACAGCTTTATCTGCCTCCAAGAGAGAACGAGCAGGGCATGCAACTGTTCTGCGACACACTGGAGCCAACATGGCGTAACTATGCGCGCGGCGAAAAGAAGGTGACCGGACGCAGTGCCATTCCTGAAGGACGCTATCCGCTCGTCATCACGCGAAGCCCCAAGTTCGGTGGCTGGCGACCGTTGCTGCTCGGCGTGCCCATGTTCAAGGACGTGCGCATCCACGAAGGCAATACACGCCGCGACACTGCTGGCTGCATCCTCGTGGGACGCCAAGTGAGCCCGGGGGTGTTAGAGAACAGCAAAATATGGTTGCAAAAACTCATCAAGCGACTGACTCAAACAGGAAAGGTGATAGACCCCATGTTTATCACAGTGGAATAACCTGATAGTAATCCACTGCAAGTCCAGAAGTCGACGCGTGACTTGCAGTGGTTTTCTTTGTTTCTGCAGAAAGTTAAGGGCCCATAATGCAGTATCCCCGCATGTCCTCATAGACTTCAGCCACGGCTATCCGATGAAGCCGGATGAGAGAGGTTTGCCGGAATGTGGATTGGGAACGTCGGATAATGGCAAGCGCTTGTTCATTTTTTCATCTGTCCATGGTGATAAAAGTTTTCTTTTTTGTATTTTTGCAATCAATATAACCAAGGAATCAATGGAAAGACTCAGGGTTGAAGTGAGAGAAGTCACTACACGCAGACTCATGGACGACTTCGTCAAGCTGCCTAATAAGCTCTACATCAATTGTCCTCAGTATGTTCCTCTGCCTATGACGGTGGAGCTCCAGGACTTCGCACCCGAGCGTAATCCGTCGCTCGCTGAGTGCGAGGTGAAGCTCTTCACTGCCTACGCTGAAGGCCGGTGCGTGGGGCGCGTGGCAGGTATCATCAACAACAGGGCCAACAGCAAATGGAAAACCAAGGCTGTGAGGTTCAGCCGCATCGAGTTCACCGACACACCGGAGGTGTCGGCAGCCCTATTGAAAGCAGTGGAGGACTGGGGGCGGAGCCTCGGCATGGACGAGATTTACGGTCCGTTAGGCTTTAACGATTTTGACAAGGAGGGTATGCTTCTCACCGATTTCGACCGTGTTGGGTCGATGAACGAGATTTACAATCCGCCCTACTATCCACAACATCTTGAGGCTCTGGGCTATGAAAAAGCGGCCGACTGGGTACATGTGCGTGTGAAAGTCCCCGATGCTGTCCCCGAACGTTATGCGCGGCTGGCGGAGTTGAGCCGTAGTCGCTACGGCTTGAAGGTCAAGAAAATCAACAATAATGACATTACGGAAAAAGGCTACGGCAGGCGCATATTCAACTTGCTCAACCAATCCTACTCTCCGCTATTCGGATTCATTGAATTCACAGACAGTGAGATCGAACTTTTCGTTAAAGAATATATTCGTCTTATCGACAAGGAACTTATCACGGTTGTGGAGAACCAGGCAGGCGAGATAGTGGGGGTGGCCATCACGATGGGTTCCATCACACGAGCCCTGCAAAGGGCCCGTGGTAAGCTGTGGCCTACGGGGTGGCTTTGGCTTCTTCGTTCACTCCTCGTAAAGCACGAGGACACAGTAGAGATGTTGCTAATAGCCGTACGACCCGATTATCAGCTGAAAGGCGTGAATGCACTCTTCTTCGACGACCTCATTCCTATCTATATCCGTTATGGCTTCAAATGGGCTGAGACGGGCCCGCAACTTGTTGACAACACGAGGGAGCTACGCCAGTGGGATACCCTTTCTCCGGAACTCATCAAGCGGAGAAGGTGCTGGAAGAAGAGCCTCTAAAGTTTAGGGTGTGTTACTGCCATTGAGCACGGAGCGTGCTTCTCAGGACTGGCTTGATTTCGCACCACGGATGATTAAAATTACAGCACTGAGGATGAGCACAATGCCTACAGCAAGACGCAGCGTGAACGACTCGCCAAAGACCGTCACTCCAATGACAACGGCTGTGACAGGCTCAAGCGCGCCGAGTATGGCTGAAGGCGTAGGACCGATGTTGTTGATGGCTATCGTCATGAGTAGTAATGACAAGACGGTCGGCAGGAGCGCCAACTGAGTAGCACAGAGCCACTCCTTGGCACCATGAAGCATATGAAGGGGTTCGCCTGCAAAAGCAGCGTAAACGAGTATGGCCACTAAGCCGAACAACACAATCCAAAATGTGAAGGTCAGTGCCGAATAAGGCATGTGGCTGCGTTGTACGGCAATGATGTAGACAGCATAGAGCAATGAAGACAGCAGCACAAGGGTCATGCCTAAAGCCGAGAGTTTCTGTCCGCCCCCGAGATTGTAGAGCAAACTGATGCCAAAAGTGGCTAAGATAATCGAGAATGTAGATGTCCACGTGATGTGTTCATGATAGAACACCGCCATGAGCACTGCCACCATGACGGGATAGCTGAAGAGAATTGTTGAGGCTACTCCGGCATCCATATAAAGGAAGCTCACGTAGAGCGTAACCGAGGAGTAAGCCATGAAGGCACCGAGGCACATGAGTCTTATGGCATGTCCACACCGAATGGCGAAAGACTCACGGCGAAGAAGCATCACCACGGCAAACATTACTGTGGCTAAGGCATAACGGTAGAAAAGCACCGTAGCCGGATTAATCCCATCAGCATATAAGTGGAGCGAGCCGAGTGGATTCGTTCCATAGAAAATAGCGGCCAATATGCCGGCTACATATCCCTTTACTTTCAACTTGTTCATTTCGGGGCACAAAGATAGTGCAAACGAAGGGAGTATCAAAGAAAAAGTTCGCTTTTTCTTTGATACTCCTGAGTGCAGCCTGTCTTCTTGCCGTCAGGCAAAAAGTGCAAACGAAGGGAACATCAAAGAAAAAGCGCGCTTTTTCTTTGATACTCCTGAGTGCAGCCTGTCTTCTACCAATACTTCTACCACTGATTTCTTAGACTAATGTTTGGTCTACAACAAGAAATTCAGTACCTTCGCACCATCAACTGATAAAGATATGGAGAACAAGAAAAATACGGCTAAATTGCCGTCAGAATGTACCACCATCATTGTCGGTGAGGAAATGACTGCCGACGGCTCGCGCATTTTCGCGCGTTCGGAGGACTTCGACGCCCTTCAGTGTAAGAACTTCCAAGTATTTCATGACACCGACCAAGGTCCAACTGAGTTTGTTGCCCTCGATAGTAAGTTCCGTTGCCCGCTTCCTTCCAAGCGCTTAGGCTACACCGCCATGCCCGACTATAACTATCCAGGCGAATGGGGAAGTGCTGGATTCAACTCTCTTGGTGTAGGCGAGAGCTCTACCGAGACCATTTTCAGTAGTCCCAAGGCCTTAGAGGCCGACCCCTATGTGGAAGACGGACTGGCCGAGAACTGCACCTATAACATCGTACTGCCCTACATCCACTCGGCACGCGAGGGCGTACTGCGACTCGGAGCTCTCATTGAGAAGTATGGCTCTGCTGAAGGCTTCGGCATCGGTTTCATTGACGATAAGGAAACCTGGTATCTCGAGAATGCCGGAGGACATCGCTGGCTCGCGTGCCGTATGCCTAAGGATAAGTATTTCGTTACCGGCAACCAAAGTCGCTTCCGCACTTATGACCCTGAGGATACAGACAACTATCTGGCCTCGGCCGACCTAATCAGCTTTGCTGCGGAACACGGGCTCTATGACCCGAAGAAAGGACCGTTTGACTTCCACGAGGCTTATTCTAAGGACGATGTCAACGACACTACTTATAATTATCCGCGGGTATGGGGACTTCAGGCAATGTTCTCGCCCGATATACACAACGATGTGGAAAAGAACACTTTCCCTGTTTTCGCTGAAGCAAACCATAAACTGACTGTGACCGATCTTCGTAAAGCCTTCCGATTCCACTATGACAACACGAGTCACGATCCTTACTTGCACTGTAACGGTAAGGAGCCTTACCGTCCGGTCAGCATTTTCCGTACGTGCCAGACTCATCTTCTGCAGGTGCGTCCCTGGCTACCCAAGGAAATTGGTTGCCTGACCTATGTGGCCGAAGGTATGGCCGACTTGGGAGTGTTCCTGCCATTCTATCAGGGCATCAGCGACTTTCCCGAAGCTTACAAGAAGGGTAATGGAAAGTGCTCGGCCGATTCGGCTTACTGGACTTTCCGCAAGGTAATGACTCTCGGCATGACTCATTACAATTCCTATGCACCGCTCATCAAAGAAACTTACGCCAAGCTTGAGGCCGAAAACGATAAGAAGCAGAAGGAGATGGAAGCGCAATTCTTAAAACTTTGGTCCTCTGACCAGACTGCTGCAAAGAAATTGTTGCAAGACTTTTCTGACAACTTGCTCACGCACGCCATAGTTGTTGCTGAGGAGCTTGCCAACGAACTCATCACGCAACTCACGGCAGACATACAGAAGGAATACCTCTTTCATGGAGCCTGACCCCTACTGACCTTACGGCCTGAAAACGACTAACAAGTCCCAGCATAAGGTCTCATTTTATTGAAATGTGAGGGAAGGCTTGCACCACATATTAGGGCGCAGGCCTTCCTTTTTTGTGTTTTTAAACTTAAAGTACAAGCAAGAGAGGTGACTGGAGGGGAGAGAAATATCCATAAAAACATGTAGCGTGAAGTAAATCTTCGGATAAACATCAATTAAAAAGTCATTATTAGAAGCGCATTAACCATCGACTTCTCAACAGAAAGTCGTAACTTTGCAGTCGAAAGAGCATGACGTAATAATGAATCACTTTCGACTTACTTTTTATGTTCTATGGCTGTTGATAGATTATATTCCTTGCGAGGCTCAAGACAGTCTGCACCAACACAGAATAACCGGCTATGTGGCCACTGAAGTAAACTACGGTCACCACGACAGAGGCAGCAAAGCCCTCATAGACTTTCCGCATGTCATGACTGGAGCTACTCTCCAAATGGGACGAGGGTGGACTGTGGTGGCTGAACTGGAATACGAGCGATTCCGTACAGACGGACAATGGCAGAACAACTTCCGCGACAATTACACCACCAACAAGCTCTATATCAACAAGAGTTGGAATAAGGCTCTGAATGTGAAAGCAGGCATCATCGACGTACCCGTGGGTACAACAAATTCAGGTGGTCCGGCTCTGACCATTTACGATCCACTGGATGAGAGCACGCTCATGCCGATGACCTGGCATGAGGGTGGAGTCGCCCTGTGGGGACGCTGCAAACGGTTACACTACGAGGCTGGTGTTTATGTATATCCCACGGCTCCGCTTAAAGAATCACGTCTGCTCGGTGTGGCTACACGCGTGGGCATTGAGCCAGTCGACGGTCTCGACTTGAGTATGTCCTATTTCTATGGAAGTTCAAAAGAAGGCATGGCTCAACGTCCCAATCTCAATCTCGCAAAGTTCGACCATGTGCGACACGTAGCATTCGACTTCGCCTATGTGGCCAACGGATGGACCCTTGACGGACAGTTGACCTCCTGCAGCTTCCACTACAATAAAGCTGCGGGCGTGGAAGTGGGCTACGATGTCGCTACATTGTTAGGACTCAATAACTTCACCGTTACCCCTTTTACTCGTTTCGACGGTTACTTCCACGTTGAAGGTGTCTCGTGCAATAAATGGACTGCCGGGCTCAATACGTCGCTGCCATTTGGCTTCGCCCTTAAAGCAGAGGCAGCAATAGTAAATCCGTCGAATGACAGATGTTGCTACTACTTCGACCTCAGCTTAGGGTGGCAGACCGATTTCTAACCTGTTACCTCACTGACTACCGCTTGTCAGTAACACCGTATTGTCGTGTACTGAATTTGGTTGACTACTTTAACCCTTATTTTTAATGAGGCTTGACCCGGTTGAATTTTATTTTTTTATAATGGGTTGTTACATCTTACGCGGCTTAACACAATAAGCCCCGGCCAAGCTACTATGGGATGCTGGCCGGGGATTCTACTGCCAAGGTGCCCCGAATCTTTACACAAGCATCTGGCATGTGGAGAGATGCGGAGATTGGTTAATATATATCGTCCTATTTTTCTTTGATTCTTATGAGGGCATTAGCGATGATTGCTGTAATTCCACCCGTTGAGATACCGGACGCAAAAATCGAATGAATGAGCTGTGGCATCTTATCAAGAATACCCGGTACAAGCTCTACACTCATACCCATGGCAAAGCTTATGGCCATCACCAGTACTGCTTTCCGATTGATATTGGTAGCAGCAATAATACGGATACCCGATGCTGCCACAGTCCCGAACATCAGAAGGGTCGCACCGCCAAGGACGCAGTCGGGGATGAGCGAGAAGAACTGTCCCACAACAGGGAAGAGTCCAAGAAGAAATAACGCCCCTGCGATGAAGTAGCCCACGTAGCGGCTGGCCACTCCTGTAAGCTGAATCATGCCGTTGTTCTGAGCGAATATGGAGTTGGGGAAGCTATTGAACACAGCTGCCAACATAGAATTGAAGCCGTCGGCAAGGATTCCGCCTTGTGCGCGCTTCATGAATACGGGGCCCTCTACGGGTTGGCCGGAAATGAGCGAATTGGCTGTGATATCGCCGAATGCCTCAACAGCAGTAACAAGATAGATGATGCCAAGTGCTATGATGCTGCCGACATCGAAATGCAGACCGTACTTGAAGGGAATTGGAATGTTGACAGCACCGGCACCGCTTAGTTGGGAGAAGTCAATCATTCCCATCATCCATGCCACTACACAGCCCACAATAAGACCAATCACTATGGAGCCCATTCTAAGATACTGATTCTGAGACCTGTTAAAGAAAATGATTGTCACTAAGACCAATACTGCCAGTCCTAAGTATTTCAACGAGCCAAACGTACCGGCATCGATAGCAGCCTGACCTCCACCACAACTGTTGATGCCCGCTTTAATGAGACACAGACCGATGAGTGTAACCACAATTCCTGAAACGAGCGGAGTGATGATTTTGCGGGCATAGGGCAACAGACGGCTTACAACCATCTCAACAACAGATGCCACCAGGCAGGCTCCGAAGATGTAGCTCAGAGCTGTCGGCGCGTCGATGCGCCCATTGACCATTCCGATCATTCCGGCTCCTATTATCGGGGTAATGAAGGAGAATGAAGTACCTTGAATACAGAGCAGTCCTGCGCCGAGTGGACCAAACCGACGACATTGTATGAATGTAGCCAAACCGGAAACAAAGAGTGACATGGAGACGAGAAATCCTGTGGTCTCAAGGTCGAACTTCAAGGCTGAACTGATGATAAGTGGCGGAGTGATGATGGCGACAAAGATGGCTAACAGGTGCTGCAGGGCTGCGAAAAGGGTCTCACGAAGAGGCGGACGATCGTTAAGGCCGAATATCAAGTCTGATTGTGTTTGCATGGTTTCAGTCCTCCCTGATCTTAATTTCACAATTATCGAGCGAGTCGACGATGGCAAGACTTTCGCAACGCACACCGGCAGCCTCAATAACATCGCGCCCGTGCTGGAAGGCTTTCTCTATAATGAAGCCCATACCCACAAGTTCAGCCCCGGCTTGATTACAGAGATCAATGATGCCCTTGGCGGCATTACCGTAAGCGAGGAAGTCGTCGACAAAGATTACCTTATCGTTGGGTGTGAGATAGTCTTTCGATATAACTACGTGGTACTCCCTCTGCTTGGTAAACGAGAAAACCCGTGTGGAGAGCATGTTGTCCATGGTTGAGGGTTTCTTCTTCTTGGCGAACACTACGGGCAGGTCGAGCAGGAATCCCATCATAATGGCAGGCGCTATACCACTGGCCTCGATAGTGATAATCTTGTTAACATCCGTAGAAGCAAACCTGCGAATCAGTTCTACTGCCACAGCCTTCATCAGATTAGGGTCCATCTGATGGTTGATAAATTTGTCTACCTTCAGTATTCCGCCGGGGTAGCACTTTCCGTCCTTGAGGATACGGTCACAAAGTAATTTCATAATATAGGTCTCTTGTTAGCATGCAAAGGTACGACAAACTTGTGATGTGACAAAGGAAAAGAAGGAGATAGTTTCTCAGAACATATATCGACCGACCTGTTACCTCTATTATGGTGGCAGTCTCTATTGTCATATTGGGTATTATCGGACTCATCAGTCTGCCCATTGAGCAGTACCCCGACATTGCACCGCCTACTGTCAAGGTGTCGGCAAGCTATACGGGAGCGAGTGCCGAGACAGTGATGAAGAGTGTCGTCGTGCCCTTGGAGTCGTCCATCAATGGTGTGGAGAACATGCAGTATGGCTACGGCCGTCCCTCTTTCTTCGGCCTCTATCTTGGATTCAATGTTCCTCTGAGTCATTTTGACGTGAGTGAGGATGTGGAATATCAGACTTCCATGGGAACGACGCTCTGCTTGGAAGGGGCTTATTTCTTCCTGACTTCGTCAATGCGTCACCCTAAATTATAATGAACGATGCTGTTAATATTCTTATATAGGTAAGGGTTGACAGACATTCATATTATTTTTGACCAAAACCAGCAAAAC
>OMVH01000230.1 GCA_900314365.1 uncultured Prevotella sp.
TCTGTTAATATAAGAAATTAGGATTATTTAATGATCTTCTTACCTTTTATAATATAGACACCATGTGGCAAGGTCACCATTTTGCTTGCAAGTGCAGCATTACTGCCACGGTGACGCCCGCAAAGGTCGTATACCGCAGCCACACTCTCCACACTGACATCTCTGAA
Organism: uncultured Prevotella sp.; assembly: GCA_900314365.1. GTDB lineage: Bacteria > Bacteroidota > Bacteroidia > Bacteroidales > Bacteroidaceae > Prevotella. The sequence continues at coordinate 168 of OMVH01000230.1, forward strand.
ACCCGTAGTGCCTTCTACTTGCCAGGACGTGAAATTTGCCAAAGCCTCCGAATCTTCTATCCAACAGCGAAAACCCTTTGCAGGCATCGGCTCGGGCAGATGGTAGACTTCACTTTTACGGAAGACATAAGATTTCGCAGGAACTTCGTTATTGCAGAAACTGCCAAGGAAGCAGGCATTGCCTCGGACCACCTCTTGAGGCTCTTCGGCAAAAGTGCCCACTCCGGTGAACACATAGAGACCGTCGTCAGATACTCTCGTGGGCTTCACGATATAAGGTTTTCCCTTCTCCACGGCATCGGTGAACGAAAAGAAGAGTTGAGTATCGTTACTCCCACTAAGCACGGCCAGCTGCACATCGTCTCCGAACTGCTCCCGCAATTGACTGGCCGTAATGTCGAAGGGCACGCACAGCGTGTTCCAGCTGTTGAGCGTGAACGAGCGTCTGAGCTTCACCTTCGCTGCATTCTGAATCACAGGCACGGTGTAGCTGTCGGCAGCCTCATCCAGGGTGACCTCAGCCACCGCAGCCTCGTTAGGACTAACGAACCTCCATAGAGCATCCGTGAACTCGTCATCAGGTTGCAGCATCATCGTGCGCACGTCGCCAAAGGCCTCACTAAAGTAAATAGGATGACAGTCGGCAGATTCCGGTAAGCGCACGCAGAGCACATAGCCTTCAGCCCTACTGACTGCCGTCCATTCGTGCTGGCCATTCAAGCTTCCCACAGAGGGCATACCATAGAGCGAGCTACCCAGTGCCCCCTCAGCAGCAGTAAGCGTTATTGTGGCATCAGAAGAGTCAACCGTAAAGGACAATGGCCGTCCGGAGAGTGCAAGTTCGGAGTTATGAAGACAGAGGAAGGCCTGACGGCCTACATTCCACAAATAATAGGTGTTGCCCTTTTGAGGCTCACTGCCCGGAAAGTTCACTGTAGCTGATACAGAAACAGGGATAATAAGCAGCAGGATAAGGAGTAATTTCTTCATAATAAGCTAATCCTCGTCATCGTTCCACACATCATTATTCCATTCCAAATTCTCCTTGGCATCGATGTCATCGGGTTCCATCTCCTTGGCTGTTGTTTTAGTAAAAGTCAGCGAACCTTCCATAAGAGAGGCGTCGTTGGAAATGACCTTGCATTTGCTATGAGGTGAAGTATAAGGTTTTAGTTTCATTATCGAAGTTAAGGGTGAAAGAGTTGAAAAAATGACTGCAGGCAACGAACAGTGGTGCGTAGCCTGCAATGCGTTGATATTAGGACGGACAGGAACAGAGAATCCCATCCAGACAGAAGTCTTAGTCATGCGTCATCTTTAAAAGGTGACCAATAGTATATAATACAGAGAATAAACGAATGCCGGATTCAAGTCCGGGAGATTTCGGCTCAAAGTTACGAAAAAAAAACGAAAATGCCTTCTGTTCCAGCAGTTTTCTTCAAAAGGGCCCGCGACAGTTCTCAAGCGAACTGCCGCGAGCCCTTGTGATTAATCGTCCCAAGGACTACTACCCGAAGGTCCATTGCCCCACAGGCCGCCTTTAGCGCCGGCCTCGAAACCTTCGCTGTTATCTTCTTGTATACCGTGTTGAATATCGCCAGTTGCATTCTGAATACTATTCGCCGTAAGCAGACGGGCATCGTGCATCACGAACTCTCTGACAGTGCATGGCGCAGAATAGGTCTTTTTCATAATGTCAGTGTTTTATTAATTATTCTACTACGACCTTGCGGCCATTCACTATATAAATACCATGGGGAAGTCCATCGAGGGAGTCGGAGCTAGTTCGAAGAAGCTGTCCGTTGAGATTGTACACTCCCTGAGATGCCTTCATAGAGCCGGAGGAATCGCTGCTGATACCCTCGATGCCGGTAGTCTCGTCCACCACGCCATTGATGCTGAATTCTACGTGTTTGGCCCCGGACTGAGTCTGTTGCAACCAGCCGCGGAATCCCTTGGTCTTGGTCGGCACTGTGCGGTAGAACCACAGTCCGGCTCCAGTGCTGTTACCACCCTTGAGCACATAGCTGTTCGCCGGGATTGAGGCATTGACACCGTCACTCACGTAGGTACCGACGAACTGCACCTGTCCCTGCGTGTAGGTCTCGCTGCCTTTGTCTCCTGTTACCTGAGCCGTGAAATCACCGGTCTGTCCGTAACTCACCTGCGGAATAGTGTAGTAGCTGCTGCCTTCCGGAAAGCTGATGTGGTCAGGGTCTGCCGACGCGCTCACAGCGGGCTGATTGGAGGGTTCGCCTTTGGAAGGTTTAATGATATAAAGTGTTCCTGCCTTAATTTCCGTGGTCTCCACGAAGTAGATACGGGCCGGATGATTTTCATCTATAGCGCCTTTGAAAGCCGAGACGATAGTGCCGGGACCAAAGGTATTCTGAATTTGATTCTCATTCATTGCAAAGGGCAACACAAGTGAATTCCATTTGCCGCTATTCAGACTACGGTGTAAATAGACGGTCGACTTTTCATCCTGTGCCTTCTGATTGTTCTGCTTATTCATGTAGTCTACCGAAGTCCGATCCTCATCGAGCACAATCTCATTGTCCGTAGTACCGAGATAGTAGATTTGGAAATTATCGAAGCTTGTCCAGCTGTCAGCCGACGCATCCTCTACCTTAATACCAAAGTCCATACTCTGCATACTCTGCATCGTGTCACCATTCTTCTGAACATAGACGAGGACGCTGGCAGTGTAGGGATAAGTGATTTGTCCATCAACAACGC
>OMVH01000227.1 GCA_900314365.1 uncultured Prevotella sp.
CCCAAGGTCATCCAAAGCAGGAGGATGAACGTGAGGCGTGAATGCTTCATATCGTGATGTGTGTTGAGCGGTTAGTTCTGAGTTTGATTATTTGCGGGGCTTCAATCCAAGCAGGCGCAGTGCGAAGGCGAGCACAACCACGTAGCCTGCCAGGGGGATGAAGAAGGGCAACACTAAGTTGCTGCAGTGGTCGGCAAGATAGCCCATGAGCAGGAATCCGCATCCGCCGATGGGAGTCATCATCAGCAGCGAGGAGGCACTCTTGGTGAGTGAGCCGAGTCCACGCAGGGCCAGAGCAAAGATGGTGGGGAACATAATAGCCTCGAAAAGATAGTTCAGCGTCAGCGCCACCATGGAGACAACGCCAATATTGAGGAGTACCAGCACTATGCACACCACACTGCCCGTGGCGCAGATGGCCAGCATGCGCTCAGCCTTGACGGTGCGCATAATCCAACTGCCCAGGAAGCGGCCCACCATAAACACGGCCAAGGCACCGGTGATGAACACCGAGGCCAGACGGTCGTCCATCCATCCCTCACCGGTAACGAAGTTGATGAAGTAGCTGTTGATGGATATCTCGCTCACCTCATAGGCCAGCAAAGCCAACAGGCCGAAGAGAAAGAGCGGACGGTGGAAAAGACGGGCATAGCTGCCCTGCCCCGACTCGCTGCCACTGTCGTCGTGGCTGATTTCCGGCAAGTCGGCACGGGAAAACACAATAGCGATGAGCAGGACGATGACGCCAAGAATGGTATAGGGCACTACCACACTGCCACCTCCGTCGCTGCCACTGAAGAAATACTGTCCGACAACAAAAGTGGCGAAGAGTGAGCCCAGGCCGTTGAACGACTGCGAGAGGTTTAGTCGGCTCGTGGCGGTGTCGGCCGGCCCAAGCTCCGTTACATAAGGATTGGCTGAAGTCTCAAGAAACACCAGACCGCAACCAATGATGAAGAGCGCCAGGAGAAAAGCGTAGAACGTGCCGGCCTCGGCACAGGGAATGAAGAGCAGAGCCCCCACTCCAAAGAGGATGAGTCCGAGCACAACGCCGTAACGGTAGCCACGCCGGTTGATGAACAGGCCGGCCGGGATAGCCATAAGGAAATAGCCCAAATATGTAGTCACCTGAATAAGAGCCGACTGGGTGATGCTGATGTTCATGTCGTTCTGCAAATGCTTGTTGAGAACATCAAGGATGGCTCGGGCAAAGCCCCAAAGGAAAAAGAGGGATGTGATAAGGACAAAAGGCAGCAGGAACCGCTTTGACGTGAGAGCCGGCTTGGGTGACTTCATAACTTCAATATAGATGTTTTGTTTTCTGTTTTGTATATAATGGACGCTGTATGTAAACTTCAAATGGGCGAAGAACGCAGACGCACATCTGAACGGGCGGGGAACCGCGGCCGGACAGCAGCTGTCAGGCGGTTCCTCTCCTTATGGGAACAGGACTGTGTTTACGGAGAGCAGCCCCAGGTAGAGTTTCCTCCCTGAGGCTGCGGTCAGCTTACTTCGTCTTTGTCACAGGCTCTATGACCTTCCACAGCATTGCGGCAAAGGCTCCACCTATCATTGGACCAACGATGAAAATCCAAAGATTGGTGAGCGCTGTAATATGGCCGTCGGTGAGCTGAGCGAACAGAGCCGGACCAATGGAACGGGCGGGATTGACCGATGTTCCGGTGTAGCGGATGCAGGCCAGATGCACCATCACGAGGGCGAAGCCAATAGCAACTCCGGCAAAGTTGTTGGTAGCGCCGTTGGTCTTCGAGGTTGCGCCAAGCACCACAAGCACAAACACACAGGTGAAGATGATTTCAGCGGCAAATCCACCCCACACGGTCACCTGCTGACTCTGGCCAGAATCCGAAATCACGGTTTGCAAATCGTTGGCTCCAAGAGCACTTCCTGCCAAGTCGCCTCCGGCAAGCGTCACGAGGATATAGAGCAGGGCAGCTCCGATAAGACCGCCTATCACCTGGAAAAGCATGTAGTAGCCTGCGTCCTTACCGGTCATCTTACCGCTCAGATAGACTCCGAGCGTGATGGCAGGGTTGATGTGGCAGCCCGATATTCCACCGATGGTATAGCACATGGCAAGCACTGCAATACCAAAGGCAAAAGCCGTTCCTACTACTGACGAAGGGATGGAATTGTCACAACCTAAGCTCACGGCAGCACCGCAGCCCATGAGTACCAGCACCATGGTGCCAATCATTTCAGCCAAATACTTTTTCATACTATTAAACGTAATAATGTTTTTGGAATGAATAAACACGCAAATATAGCAATTCTTTCGGGAGTGTCAAAGAAAAATGACCTTTTTTTGGTCGGCCCGTCACTCCATTCCTTTCTTGTGGCGGAATTCGAGTACCCCTCCCTGCATGATGTCTCTCACGCGTACGAAAGGCGTCTTCAGCCGCCGTCCGTTCCATCGCACGTCGGTGAGCGTCTTCCAGCGGCCCTGTTCGGGAGCCTTGACCACAAGCTTGCGACCACCGGACAATGCCAGCGTCAGCTCCTTGAAGGCGGGCATGCCAAGGGCGTAGACACCGGAGGCCGAGCAGACGGGATAGAAGCCGAGGCAGCTGAAGAGATACCACGACGACATCTGGCCACAGTCGTCATTACCCGAAAGGCCGTCGATGCTGTTGTGGTAGTTGTCACGACGAATCTGCGGAATGCGCTCCTGCGTCTTGTCAAGGCGCCCGGCATAGTCGTAGAGATAGACGTAGTGGTGTCCCGGCTCGTTGGGATGCTCGTAGTGGCCTCCATCGAAGTTGGCATCGAGAGCTTTTACGAAGGACTCCCTGCCACCGAAGAGTTTGATACCACCCTCCACGTCTTGCATGAAGCAGAAACGGTAAGTCCACTTGCCGCCCTCTGTGAAGCCCTCCTCCGGATTGTCACACCACTTGCCATCGCTGCCCCGGGCGCGGAAGAAGCCGTCGGCTGCATTCCAAAGCGTGGTGTAGTTGCGGGCTCTCCGCATGAGGTCATCATATTTGTCCGTACGCCCCATAGCTCTGGCCATCTGGGCTATGCAGTAGTCGTCGAGGGCGAACTCAAGGGTGCGCGAAACCGATTCGCTCGTTTTGTCATAGGCCACGTAGCCCCGGCTGAGGTAGTTGGTGAGTCCGCCACGGCTCTCGTAGTTGCCCGTCCATGGACCGCGGTCCGTCCAGCGGCAGTGGTCGTCACCAGTGGGCGGCACATAGGCATCCTTGAGCAGAGCCTCCAGGGCTGTCTGAGTATCGAAATCACGAAAGCCGTTAACGTAGGCGTCAGCGATAACGGCATCGGCGTGCGAGCCTATCATGATACCCGAATAAGTGGGATTGGGCCACTTAGGCAACCATCCGCCCTGCTTATACATGCTGACAAGCGCCTCCATCATACCGCTCACACGCTCCGGCTGCACGAGCTGTAGCCAGGGATGCTCCGAGCGGAAGGTATCCCAGAGCGAATAGTCGTCGTAGAAGGTGCCCTCGTGTACCTTGCTGTCAAAGGGACTGTAGTAGCGACCCTGCTCACTGAACTCGCGTGGGAACTGCAGTGTGTGCATGAAGGCGGTGTAGAAGATGGCCTTGTCGGTCTCTGAGGCTCCCGTGAGCTGGACCTTTCCGAGAAGGTCGTTCCACTGCTGCTTCACCTTCTGGCAGATGTCGTCGAAACTCTGCCCCTCTGGAATCTCCGCCGCAAGGTTGGCTGCGGCCTGGCTGCGGTCGATGAACGAGCTACCTACGCTCACAACGACGGGCTCCTCGCGGGGCTCGAAGGTGACGTAGGCACCGTTGTCGCACGTACCAAACTCCTTCACGGGAACGGAGAAGCGCAGCACGTAGGTGCAGGCTAACTTGGGATCGCGTGGTCCTATGCCGCCACCCTTCACGTGGTCAGGATTCATCTGCTCAGAGTTCGTGACCACAACTTCACGACGACTGGCATCCCAGCTGACGCTGCCCTGTCCCAGCTGCCGGAATGCCTCGATGAACAACTTGCCCTCACTCCGGGCAGGATAGGTGATGCGCAGCATGCTGCAGCGCGAGGTGGCAGTGAGTTCGGTGCGGATGTCGCCCTCTGCAGAGTTAAAGCTGAGACTATAGTAGTAGGGCGTGGCCTTCTCGCGGTTGTGGTCGAGACTTACAGCTCGCGTCTCAGGGGCTGTACGCAGACGCCCGGTCTCAGGCATGAGGGTCATGAAGCCGTAGTCGGCCATCCAGACAGCCGGCTGATGGGTGGCCTGGAAGCCTATCAGATAGGGGTCGTTGTAGCGGTAGACGGTGGCCGAGATACAGTTGCGCTGAGTGGCCGCCGACCATCCGGTCATAGCAAAAGGCGCCCCCACCTGAGGCCAGATTCCGGCGTAGTTGTACTCGTTGGGCGCATCTGTGCCAACGTACATGTTCACATAGTCAACATTGCCCGCCACGGCTCTCACCGAGAGCCACAACAGAACGGTAAAAGCATAAAGGTATCTTCTCATAAATACTATATAGAGTTAAGGTTCTGTGTTGTCGTCGGCCAGCATGCGGCGCAGCAGGAAAGTAGCATTCTGGTTGCGCGCCACTCCTGGTGTAATCTTATAGGAATAGGTGACATCGGCACCTAATTGTATCTCGAAGCAGAAGTTATGGATGCGCGGGCTCTCCATCTTTGAAAGCTCAAGGTCGTGTGTGGCCACAATTCCGCTCACGGGACTCTGCATCACATGCTCAAGGAAAAGGCGTGAGCCGTTGAGTTTGTCGAGCGAATTGGTTCCCTTGAGTATCTCGTCAAGGATGATGAGTGTGCGCTTCTGCGTGGAACAGTAGTCAAGCAACTGCTGTAATCTGAGCAGTTCGGCATTGAAGTAGCTGATGCCACGAGTGAGGTCGTCGGTGGTCCGCATGCTCGTAAAGAGACCAAAATGCGATATTCTGAGGCTTTTCGCCATCACTGGCAGACCACACATGGCCATGACATAATTAATACCCACGGTGCGCAGGAAGGTGCTCTTGCCTGCCATGTTGGCACCGGTGATGATATAGAAATTGCGGTCGGCGATATTGAAATCGTTGCTTACGGCCTTCCTCCCTAAGAAGGGATGCCACAGCGATTGAGCCTCATAAACGATTCCGTCAGACTCCACCACCTTGGGCTTCACGGCTTCGGGCTCATTGTAGCGAAATGTGGCCATTGAGACAAGGGCGTCCATCATTGCCACGGCGTCGGCCCACTGCTGGAGCCGGGAGGCCGACGACTCGCGCCAATGCAGGAAATCGGACAAGATAAACACGTCGCGCATTGCCAGGCTGTCGGTGATGAAGAGTCCGAGTATGTTGTTCCGGCTGTCCATCTTTTGAACGATTCGTCCGAAATGCCGTAGGGCTTCAGGTGCTCCTTCAAGCTGACGGAGAATCTGCTGACCGTCTTCGGCCTTGAGGGACGACTGGCTTACGGTGAGGTTAACCAAGTTGCAGAACGACGGAAGCCGGTCGTGGAGTCTCCCGACTGAGCGCTGCAGACGGTGCAGAGGTCCGGAGGTAAGTGCCCAGGCAAGGAAAAACTGTGCCAGTCCCCACGTGATAGGGACGCCGACAGGGATATAGCTTAGGACGGTCGCTGCCACGGAAACGAAGAAGCCAGCCACAGAGAGGGCCGCAAAAAGACGGAAAGGCCGGCTCACGATGCAGGTTGGACAACTGACACCTTCCATCTGCGAAAGCACGTCGCGGAAATCAGTATCCACCTTATTCTCTACTCCATACGACTGGAAATGCTCGCGGAAATCACAGCGTGCCGCAAGCTCGGCTATGAGCGCATAGCGACCGGCCCGGTTGCTGACACTGCTCAGCTCCCTTGCCAGGACATCGCTGCCACCCGTAGTGGCGGTACGGCAGAGGCGGTTGTAGAGAGATGCTGGACCGAAGATATCAAGGTCGAAGGTGAAGGGATGATGAGCATCCATGTAGCGTTCTCCATCGTCGAAAGCATGGAAGTCCCCTCGCCGATAAGCCTGTTCTCCTTCGTAGACCTTCAACAGAGCACGAGCCCGCTGCATGAGGCGCGTGTTTCTGCTGTCTGCTATGCGGACAACCACATAGGCAACAAGTGAGAGCACGGCCAGAAGGAGCGGAAGCCACCTGCTGTCGGTGATGGTGGACAGGGCTACGAAGCCCACAGCTGCCACGAAGCAGAGCACTTCGGACGTTACAAACAAGGGGCTACGCTTGTGCAACCGCGAAAGTATCTGCCTCTGTCCGTCTGCACGCGACTCATAATAGATATCGAGCGATTGGAGCATAACTAATTATAATATAAGATGAATGCAGGGGATTCATGAATTTGTCTATAGACTATTCTGGGGCCGCTTAACCTAAGAGTTGGCGCGCTTTCATATCAAGATATTTGTTGACGACATCCACGGTGAGGTTGTCAGGTGTGGTGATGATGCTCAGGATTCCCTGCTGTCGGAGAGCTTCCACAATGGCGTGCTGCCCTACCACATAGTGTGCAGCCATGACGCTCTGATAGTATTCCTCCGTGGTCACAGGTTGCTTCTGGATGAAATCTTTCACCTCTACATCCTCGAAGAATACCACAAGCAACCGGTTTCTCGTGTTGAGCTGCCGCAGATAAGCCAGCTGCCGCTGCATGCTCTTCATACCAGTGAAGTTCGTAAAGAGCACCAGCAGACTGCGTTTGTCCACATGCCGGTTCAGTCCGACGGCGAGAGCCGAAAAGTCAGTCTCAAGGAAGGAGGTCTGCTGCGCGTAGAGACTGTCGAGGATAACCTGCATCTGACCGGGCTGTCGCGATGCAGGCACAAAGGTGCGGAAGCGCTCGTTGAACGTGGCCAGTCCGGCTTTGTCGTCCTTATGAATGGCCGCGAACGAGAGCATCAGTGAGGCGTTGATGGCATAATCAAGGAGCGTCATGCCTTTCCAGCTCTGCTGCATCACGCGTCCCATGTCGATGACACTGAACACCTGCTGTGAGCGTTCGGCCTGCCATACGTTGACCATCACCTGCGCCCTGCGGGCTGTGGCTGTCCAGTTTATCTGACGGTAGTCGTCGCCCTCCACATAGTCTCTTATCTGCTCGAACTCCATTCCGTGACCTGCACGCCTTACTTTCTTGATACCGAACTCCGTGAGCCGGTTGTTGATAGCCAAGAGCTCATAACGGCGCAGCATCAGAAAGGAGGGATAGACTTTCACATCAACGGGACTGCCGAGACTGTAGCGACGACGCACTAACTGCAAGGGGGTGCTGACGAAGACACGGATAACACCGAAACTATAAGTACCGCGCCGCGTCGGCCGGAGCCTGTATGTGACGCTTTTGCCTTCACTCGGCCGGAGTCTGAGCGTGAACCAGATGTCGCGCTGTTGGAATTGTACCGGTGCCTCGTCGATGATAGCCACACTAACGCCGAAAGGATAATTGCTGAGCACACTCACCCTCACCTCGTTGTCATCACCATTCGAAAAGCGTGATGAACAATGCCGGGAAGCCTCGATCGACTTCGACGACCACAACAACACGCACTCCACCACCGTCACTATCAGCAGCAACAGCAGCAGTCCACGCCCCAAGTTGAAGAGCGGAGCCCACCAGTAGCCGCCGGCAATGACCAGGATGCAGAGGGCCAGGGCAAGGAAGAAACGGCGTGTGAGGAACATCATGCAATCGCTACTTGGGTACTTCCACCTTGCCGACCAGTTTGGCTACGACCTTCGCTGGAGTAAGTCCTTCCATCTCGGCTTCAGCAGCAAGGATGAGTCTGTGCTGGAGCACCGGGACTGCCACACTTTTGATATCATCGGGAGTCACAAAGTCGCGGCCCTGCAAGAGTGCGTAGGCCTTGCTGCACTTCAAAAGCGCTACGGACGCACGAGGCGAAGCTCCGAGGAAGACGGCTCTGTTATGGCGGGTTTCACCGGTGATAGCTGCCACATAACGAAGCAGGGTGTCATCGACTACCACCTTATCCATATAGGACCTCAGGCTCAGCAAATCGGCTTTCGACAGGACGGGGACAATACCGGCAAGCTTAGCAAAAGAGGCATCCGACTGATGGCGGCGAAGCATTTCCACCTCTTCGTCAGCATTGGGATAGCCCATGTTTATCTTCATGAGGAAACGGTCAAGCTGGGCTTCAGGAAGCTTGTAGGTACCCTCCTGCTCGACGGGATTCTCTGTGGCGATAATGGTGAAGAGAGGCCCCATATCGTGACGTACTCCTGCGATTGTGGCCTGACGCTCCTCCATAACTTCGAAGAGGGCTGCCTGGGTCTTGGCCGGAGCACGGTTGATTTCGTCGGCAAGGATGATGTCGGAAAAGACCGGACCGGCATGGAAATCAAACTCCGAGGTCTTCATGTTGAAAACCATCGTTCCCAGCACGTCACTTGGCATAAGGTCGGGAGTGAACTGTATGCGGGAGTAGCGCGCGTCGACGAGCCGCGCCACCAGCTTGGCAAGCAAGGTCTTGGCAACCCCCGGCACTCCTTCTATGAGCACGTGACCGTCGGCAAGCACCGCCGTGAGCACAAGGTCCACAGCGTCGGACTGACCCACTATCACGCGGCTTATCTGCTGTCTCACCTGCGTCATCTTGTCGAAGAACGCGGTCAAATCAGTTCTTGTTTCGTCCATATTCTATAGTTGTTGTTTGATGTGATTCATTCTGTTGAGTACCTGCTTCAGCTCCGTGTCGTTGATGTCGTAGCTTTCTTTTCGGAACTGTCTCAGCCTTTCGAGGAACTCGGCTGTGGAGTCGTTACCATTGTCGGCTGTTGAGAGCACCTGCGCTGCATGAACAGCCTCATTGGAATCGAGGATGTCCACATAAGCTTTCGAGCGGACTTCTGCGGCGAAGAGGTCGATGGCCCTACGAAGCAAGTCGGCGTTATCCTTTCTTCTGTAGAACAGAGTTCCCACGAGCCTGACGAACTCCAGCATGGGATTTCCTGGCTCCTTCACCACGGGTATGGCGCGCTGTCGCCTGCGGGCTGTTGTGAGCATGAAAAGGAGGATACCGAATAGTGTGAGATAGACTGCCCACTTGAGAGGTCTCTGCATGAGAACATAGCGCAGAGGTGACTGCCGGCTCGCCTCTACGTCGTCACCGGCCCCGGCGGGTTCCACACGAACGACAGGACGACGGCCCAGCCTCGAAAGCAAGTGGAAGATGAAGCCGGAGGTATCTCCTTCCAGCATTCCGTAGTTGGTGAACAGGAAAGGTGTCGACACCATGACTATCTTGCCCCGTCCGTAACGGGCCTCAGCTGCTATTGGGATAACGTAAGTCTTTTCTTTAGCAACAGGTTCAACCTCCGTCTCGTCGGTCTCCGCTGTATCATCCACTTCGACCGTGTCGACACAAGTATGCTCCTCATAGACGTAATAGGTGCGGGCCCTCATCTCGGCAAGGACGTGCACGGGCTTAGATATGTCGACCTGCGGCCCTACGACTTGTTCCACACAGTGATAGAACGTTGGCGGTGCACCTGCCGCAGAATCGGCCTTCCAGCAAATGGTGTCATAGCGGAGGTTTCCGACCTTTAGCTTGTTGTCGAGTACATCGGAGAGCGAGAATGAACTGCTGTCAATGTCCATGCCTACATGATGCACCAGGAGCGTGTCGTTGTAGGACGAGCCGCAGGTGAGCAGCACTGTCGCTCCCCGCTTTACGATGGAGAGCATCGACTCCACCTCCAGCTTCGACGGCATCCTTTCGCTCTGGCAGTAGAGAATGGCTTTACGCTCTATGCCCGGCTCTTTGGAGAGCTGATAGAAGGTTGTTCGGGAAACAGTGTAGCCCTCGGGCAGCGACTGCCGGAGCACACTGTCGAAGAGCATACTGCCAAAAGGCTGATCGGACCGATGACTGAACGTAGGATTCCAACTGAAGCGCTGAGGTACTCTCAACTGCAAGAGCACCATGACCACAAAAAGCAGTGCAATGGCCACATAAGCCCACGACATCCGTTTCATGACTGCCCTCCTTCCGTATTGCCTCCGCACACTGCTGTGGCCAACTGCCTCACCTCGTCGGCCAAAGTACTGTCGGCGGGATAATCACCATAGCGCACCCGCAGGAAGATGTTGGTCAGTTTTCTGAACTCAGGCACAGGGAGTTCACGGGCATACTCAGAAGGAGTTTTTGAAAGCTGCCACACTATACGCCCTGCATCATCGAGCTGTTTCAACGTCTGCAAGTAGAGCAGTCTCACCACTTCGTGATAGTCGCCGCGGCTCTCCGCATCTGCTATCTCGCTGGCGAAGTCCACACCATAGATATTATCCTGACTGACCGTATATGCAAGTTGTTGGCGCGAGTTCTTGATAAGTATGTTCCGATGGCGGCGGAAGATGAAGACCACGGCACCGATGAGCAGCAGAGAGGCAAGCACCACTAACAGCCAGTTCATCCCACTAATGGACATGATGTCACTGAAAACGTTGTTCACCCAGCTCTGTAGCAAGGTAAAGATGTTGACATCTACGTGCGCGAAGTCGCGTCCATAGTCGTAGGCGGGATTGGCCTGCAACACATGGAGCGTGGCTGTGTCGGCTGCGAGCGTGTCAACAAGGAGTGTCATCGGCTTCAGTTATAGAGGTTAGAGTTGGTCAAAGTTGCTTATGTCGTCACTCTCAACGGCAGGAGCGTCGTCAGGGGAGTCGATATGGTCGAACTGCTCTACGTCCTTCTGCACGGTGACGCCATCAATCTTCTCTGCGGAATGACCAAACTGATAGCCCAAAATCACGAAGAGAAGCACACTGAAGACACTGCTTGCAAAGTTGGCCAAAACGGAGGAGATATAGGCCAAAACAGTAAAGACAGCACCTCCCGCCCCGCTCAGCGCTGACGCGTCACTTGTGGAGAGGAGCAGCGACTTCACAGCCACACACACGATGTAAGGCAGGGAGAGGGCTCCGGCCCCGATATAGACGAAAAGGGTCATCACCACCAGCACTCCGAAAACACCGCCCCACGTGGCCCATCCATAGCGCCAGGCTTTCCCCATGCTTTTCCAGATGCTGTCATCGGTCAGCATATAGGCCGGAGAGATGAGAGCCAAAGGGACACCCACAGCGATGATGGCGAGAATGGGCACAACGATAAGCACCGGAGTAATAAGGGCGAACAGGACGCACACAATAACTAAGGTGGCAAAAATTCCGAGCCACACCAAAACCATAATACATGCGCGCCGGAACATCTTTGAGAAAACAGGCGAGAATTCCTTGTAAGGCAGCCTTTCGGCAATCGCGCCCTTCTCACCGTAGAGCCGCATGAACCCATAGGCTATGGATGCAGTCACCATACTGGCGATAATGGCAAATAAAGCGTAGCAGGCATAGGCTAAGACAAATGAGAGAAAGCCTAAGTCTGGGTTGCCATATCCCATGCCAGCCCCGAAGATACTCGAAGTGTAGACATCCATGCACCAAGCACCAAGCATACTGATGGGAAGGACGAAAATGCAGAGATAGCGTAACAGCTGACGCCAATTCTGAGTGACGAAGCTGAAAGTGTCGTTAAACTTATCGCTGAAAGAGCGAATTTTATAGAGCTCAATTTTTGGTTTTGCGGTTTGCATTTCTATGGAGTTTAATAGGATATACGATGAAATAGAACACCACGAAGGCCAGTGAGCATATTATCACTCCCAATCGGAGAGCCACCGGAGCCTGGGTGTAGCGCGTGAAGAAGCCCTCTATGAACCCCGCGATAACGAAGAGGGGCACCGTGCCCACCACAATCTTCATGCCTCTCTTGGCTCCTCGCTTGAAGCTCTCCAAGCGAGGATAGGTACCGGGGAAAAGCCAGCCATTGCCCATCACGAGTCCGGCCGCGCCTGCCACGATGATGGAACTCAGTTCAAGGGTACCGTGAAGGAAGACGGCCAGCAACGATGTGCCCAGCAAGTGGTGCTGGTAGAAGAACGTCTCGAAGCACCCCATCATGACGGCATTCTGGAAAATGTAGAGGCCCGTGGCAAAACTAGTGAGAAGGCCTGAGACGAAAGTGAAAAAGGACACTCCAATATTGTTGAACGTGATTTCCAGAAACATCATGGGGGCATTGCCACCGTCGTAGACGGCCATGGGGGTGCCTTTCTCTATGTTGTGGAGGGTCATGTCGACATAACTGTCACCGAGGATGACGCGGCAGAATTCCGGGTCGGCAAGCTGCGAGACAATGCCGATACCGGTGCTGATAAGGAAGATGAGGAACGACACCAACAGCGCCTTGCGCTCGCGGTACATCACCAGGGGCACCTCGCCGGTCCAGAAGGTAATGAGGCGCGACCATTTCTCGCGCTTGTTGCGATAGATTTCATTATGGAGGGCCGACGCGAGATTGTTGAGGTAGAGCGTCACCTGCGAGAGGGGATAATGGGTCTGGGCGAACGCCAAGTCGGCAGTCACATCCTCGTAGGCATCGGCAAGGTCGGCGGGCGAATGAAAGAAATCATCCTCCACGACAGCCTCTGCCTGCTGCCACTTTTCTATGTTGTTGCGAATGAACGTTATTTCCTTCATCAGAGCGGTTAACGGTCCCCTTCTGCCCATGGCAGTGTAGAAAAGGGCGCTATTATTTGGCAAATGTACGCAGAAATTATTATATTTGCAACAAAAACCGAAAGAAATGTCAACATCGGACATCGTAACAGGTCAGTTTATACACATTTCACAGTCGGTTGCCGGTGTGGGCAGCCGACTGGTGGCCCGCCTCATCGACTTTGCCATACTCTTTGTCTACGGTTTCGGCCTCACCTATCTCGTCTTCGACAACTTCAGTTATTCGATGGCCGGTATCATCGCTATGCTTATCGTCTATCTTCCTGTCACCTTCTATTCCTTCCTCTGTGAGACTTTCAACCACGGGCAGAGCATAGGCAAGCACATCATGCACCTGCGCGTGGTCAGTGCGGATGGCTCACAGCCTACCGTGGGGGCTCTCTTCCTGCGCTGGTTGCTGCAGATTGTCGATATCTGGTTCTACGGTCTGGGCATCATCTTCATCGCCTTCAGCAAGCACCATCAACGGTTAGGCGACATGGCTGCGGGGACACTGGTCATCAACACCGAAGGCTACAAGAAAGTGGACATTCCGCTGAGCTACTTCGATTATGCGCGACAGGATTATCGCCCCCACTATCCGGGAGCATCCACTCTGAGCGAGAAGCAAGCCGACGTGATAGCACGCGCATTGGAGGGAGCCATCCTGAATCCGAAGACGCAGGCTCCCCGTCTTGATTTGCTCGCAGGAAAGGTGAGCAACGTCATCGGTGCCGAGCAGCGCGAAGCATCCTCTGCCGCCTTTCTCACCACCGTGCTCCACGACTATGAGCACTATGCCGCCGAACTGATTTAGGATGAGGTCAAATAGTATCCTATATATAAGGTATAAGCACATAGCCCCACTCGCATACAAGTGAGACCATGCGCCCGGAGTAGGTTTCAGGGCTTATTTCTTTGCCAACGTAAGCACCAATTTGCCTACGAAGATGCCCGACTTGCCATTTTGGTCGTCTGCGACAGACTTTCCGTCGAGGTTGTTCTCATAACGCAGAGTACGGAAGAAGGTATGTGAATGACCACCGAGCACAAGGTCGATGTCGCGGGTCTGGCTTATCATCAGCTGGTCGGCCTTCTCCTTGCCCAACCATCCCAAGTGGGAGATGCAGACGACAAGGTCGCACTTCTTCTTTTCCTTCAGATAGACGGCCCACTTCCGCGCCGTGGCCACAGGGTCGAGATACTTCACACCCTGACATTTCTCTTTCTGCACCAGACCGTCGAGTTCGGGCGAGATTCCGAAGACTCCTATCCTGACTCCTTTCCGCCGCAGAATAACGTAGGGCTTCACGACATCCTCACAGGGTGTACCCGTGAAGTCGTAATTGGCACAGACAACAGGGAACCCGAGCGTGCGGAACACTTTTGCCATATTTTCCAAACCGTAGTCGAACTCATGGTTGCCAACGGCTCCCACATCGTAGTGCATACGCCTCATGAGTTCTGCTTCCACCTCTCCCTTGAAGAGCGTGTAGTAGGGCGAGCCCTGCGAGAAATCACCGCTGTCGAAGAGCAACAGCTCCGGGTCCTTGGCGCGCTCTTCGCGCAGCATGGCCAGCCGGCGGAGGAAGCCTCCCCGGCCCGCATAGAGGGTATCGGCAAGGTTGGAGTTGAGCGGATAGATGCAGCTATGAGTATCGTTGGTGTGCAGTATGGTGAGCTTCACCTGCGCCGTCAGGCAGAGGGGCAGCAACAGGAAAAGTACGGACAAACTGAATTTGATTCTTCGCATGACTTTTAGGGTTTGATGGTTATACGGCCTTCCTCTTTGGTGTCAACGGGCTTGCCCGCTGCCTCCTGAGCACGGAAGTACTTGATGATGAACTCACGGATGTTGGCGTCTGTGCCCTGCGGTGAGACGACATGGGTCTTCGACTTGAACGCCGTCATTCCGTCATTGCCCTCGGCCACATAGTCGAGTGTTGCTATACGGTAGCTGCGTTGCGGGTCAACGGGCTTGCCACCGACAGATGCTGACAGGAGTTTGCCCTGGGGAGTGATGACAAGTCGCACGCCGTGACTGACACCTTCACCGCCACGAGCGGCCATTTGCTCGAAAAGCTCCTTCACCTTCTGGCCGCTGAGCGTGAGGAAGCAAATTTTGTTCTCAAACGGCGCAGCGTCAAGTATGTCGCCATAAGTGACGGCTCCCTTTCCAAAGGCAGCCCGGATGCCTCCCATATTATAGACCCCGAAGTCGGGCTTCTCGTTGAAGGGCGCCGCTCCCCAGACAAGGATGTCGGAGAAGAGGTTCGAGAGATTGCTCTCCGGCCGGTGGGAGGCCATATACTCGGCACAGTGACCGGCGACAGGGCTCATCAGCGAGTCGACAGAACGCTTATAGGGTGCCATAAATGCGGCTGCCTCTTCGTCGGGATGGCTGTCATAGCGCGAGTCGACGAGTATGCGCGTGCGCTCAATGCCAGCCAGACTGTAGTGACTGGCACACGAGGCCAACAGCGCCACACCGGCAGCTGGCAGCAGGAGTGTTGCTTTTCTGTTCATGATTCTATGAATGATAACTAATGCTTCTATTGACAGTACTTTCATGCTCTCGTCTGAAGGTTCGGCAGCTCACCGCACATAAAACCCGGCATTCCGCCAGAAACCCTCAGCTAAGACAGTGCAAAGTTACGAAAATTATATCTTTAGGGACGCGCTTCCATCGGAAAAAATCCCTCACCCGGCAGCAGCAAACCCCATAGCAATGCCGTCATCTTCCTTTATGCGAGGGAGGTGAACAAAGGATAAAAATAAAATTGCAACTGTCCCGACTTCGTCGCTTTTTTGTTGAGATAAAATACTATTATTGATAATCAGCAATTTATAAGAAACAGCAAGAGATTTAAGGTGATGCATTTGGTAATATCGAGAGAGCC
>OMVH01000298.1 GCA_900314365.1 uncultured Prevotella sp.
TTGCTTTGTTGGTCAATGGCCTTAATTTTCTGCTTCACGAGCTCGGCCTCATCCTTGAGCTTCTGCACCTTGCGCTTCATCTCGTCAATGAGTGAGCTTCCCTTCTTGCTGCTGATGTTGAGGAATCCGAGGTTGTTCTCGTAGGTGTTAGCCTCGGCTTTCAGCTGGTCGTATCGGCGCAGCAACCGTCCGCGCTCCGTGTCGAGTGCGTCCTCTCCCCGGCGCGACACCTCTTTGAGGGTGTTCTTGTAGCTGTCGAGCTTACGGCGTGCCACGCTGATATGAAGGTCGTTATAGAGCTTGTCGAGAACGTCGTGGTACTCCTTGTACACTTTGTCCTTGTCCTTGAAAGGTACGTGCCCGATGCTGTTATACTCATCGGCGAGTTCGTTGACCTTTTCCTGAAGATTTTCCTCTGTGCTGTTGGACAGCTCTTTCAGTCGGGCAATGACATCGCGTTTCTTTGCAAGGTTGGCGTGCTCCTCATTCCTCGTTCCGGCGTTAGCGGCGTTGCGAGCCTCAAAGAAGTGGTTGCAGGCGTTGAGGAACTCGTGCCAGAGTTGGTCGCCGAGTTTCTTAGGTACCACGCCTACGGTCTTCCATTCTTTTTGCAGTGCTATGAGCTTGTCGGTCGTTGACTTCCAGTCGGTGCTGTCGGTAAGAGCCTTGGCACGGGCCACGAGGTCGCGCTTCTTGGCTGTGTTCTCGGCGTACTTTTCCTTCATGTCTTTGAAGTACTTCACCTTGCGCCCGAAGAAGTCGTCGCAGGCAGCACGGAAACGCTCAAAGATTTTTACGTTCATCTTCTGCGGTGCAAAGCCTATGGTCTTCCACTCAGCTTGCAATGCAATGATTTCCTTCGTGTGCTTCTCCCAGTCAGCGGAGGTCTTGTTCTCTTCCTTGTCTATGGCTTCCACCTTCTCGCAGAGAGCGGTTTTCTTGGCCAGATTCTCTTCTTCCTTTGCCCTCAGTTCAGTGAAGTGCTGCTGATGGCGCTTGTTGATGACTGTGGAGGCAGCTTTGAAGCGGGCCCAGATGGGTTCACGGAGTTCCTTGGCAACGGGACCTATCTCGCGGTACTGCTGGTGGAGCTCCTGCAGCTGGTGGAATGCGCTGATGACATCGGGCTCTGTAGCCAGTTTCTCTGCTGTCTCGCAGAGATGCGTCTTGGCTTCGAGATTCTTCTTGAAGTCGTATTCGCGAGCCTCCCTGTTCAGGTTGAGCAGGTCGTAGAACTGTTCCACATAGAGCTGGTAGTTGCGCCACAGTTCATTGGCTCTTTCGGGGGGCACAGCCTTGATGTCCTTCCATTCCTGTTGCAGCGTCTTGAATTCGGCATACGACTTGTTGGCCTGTTCGGGCGATGTCGCCATACCTTTTATCTTCTCTATGATTTCGAGCTTGCGCTTGAGGTTTTCTTCCTTTTCGGCTTCGGCCTGCTGCTGTACCTTTGCGCGCCGTTCCTTGATGACGCTCATCTCGGCTTTGAAGGTCTCTTCGGCCTCGTCGGGGAGAATCTGGTATTCGTCCGGATTGCCGCCCTTGGCCAAGTATTCCTTTTGGCTGGCGTCACGCTCGGCGATGTGCAGCTTGTAGAACGAGGTCTTGAGATGTTCGAGCTCGTCTTTTGACGGATTTTCGTCCTTGGCCACAATTTCCTTTAAGCGTGCAATAATATCTGCTTTTGTCTTGTATGTTTTCAGTACGGGCTTAGCCTCTGTTCCGGCCTTGGGAGTCTCTTTCTCGGTTTCCTCTACTGTTGTGTTGTCCGGGGATGGTTCCGGTTCCTGAGGCGCTGATGGGTTGCTCTCTTCGGATGCAGCCGTCTCCTGTCCGGCAGCCTGCAGGCTGTCGTCCTTAGCCACCGGTTGCTCTTCAGCGGCCTGCGTCTGCTCCGCAACCTCGCTCTCAGTTACGGTTTCAGCCGTGGTACTGGCGGGCGTAATTGCCTCTGTTTCACTCTGCACAGGCGTAGGCTCCGAGGCCTCGGTCTTTGCTTGTTCATTCACTAACGATTCTGCTTGGGGAGTGGGCTGTACGCTCTTTTCCTCAGCCTTGCCCTGCTGGAGGGCTTGTTCTTGAGAGTCCATCATTTCACCGTTTTAAGTTAAGACACCGGTTTTTCAATGCATTTCAACCACTGACCAGTGCTCTGTTACTGGATAGATACTGCAGGGAGCCAGTGATTCCAATTTTGATTGCAAATATACGAAAGGGTTTTGAAACGGCCAAGGATTTGGCCGTTTTTTTGATTTATGCCTCTCTGTTTTCTTCCTTTTTCTTTGCATCTGCCGTGTCAGGAAAGACTTTACATGCCTTGGCGCGTAGTCAGAGGAGCCTCTTCCGCTTCAGTATCCACCAAGAGAATCCGGTCACCACCACGGATATGGCGATGGCTGCGGGGAACCCCAGCTTGCTTGTTTCCATACCGTTGATGAGGTTCATACCGAAGAAGCTGGAGATGAGTGTCGGGAACATCAGCAGCAGCGACACCGAGGTGAGGGTTCGCATCACAGTGTTCAGGTTGTTGCTGATGATGCTTGAATAGGTGTCCATCGTCGATTCCAGAATGTCGGAATAGATGCTGGTAGTCTCTCGTGCCTGTGTGAGCTCGATGGTTACATCCTCGATGAGGTCGGCATCGAGTTCGTCGACTTGCAGCTTGAATTTCAGCTTGGCCAGCAGGTTCTCGTTGCCCCGGATGGAAGTAATGAAATAGGTGAGCGAGTCTTGCAGACGGCTCAGTCCGATGAGGCTTTCATTGTTCACTTCTGTGTCGAGGTTGTGCTTGGCCTTCTCAATAAGTGTATTAATCTGCTTCAATCTTTTCAGATACCAAACAGCACTGGAGAGGAAGAGACGGAACGTCAGATCCACGTAGTCAGTGAATCCCTCGCCGCGTTTCTGCTGATAGCTCACGAAGTCAATCATCATGTTGGTTTCAAAGAAGCACACGGTGATGGTGACGTCGCGCTTATGGATGATGCCAAGCGGTACGGTGGTGTAGGGGGTGCGCGACCTTACCTCCTTGACGTAGGGTATACGCAGGATAATGAGCATCCAGCCGTCGTCGTACTCGTAGCGCGAGCGCTCGTCGGTATCGCTGATGTCTGAGATAAAGTAGTCGGGGATGTGGTATTTGTCGATGAGCTGCTGTTGCTCGTCGTTGGTTGGGCAGGTTACTTGTATCCAGCAACCGGCTTCCCATTCACTCAGGGCTTTGAGGCCCCCGTTGATGTTCCAGTATGTCTTCATATTGCTAATCTCCGTGGTTAAGACGTGGTGCGCGGGGATTAGCCTTGGGGCTCATCCTCACGCCGGGCTTCTGAAGTTTTCCGCGTGGTAGTCGTCCATATCTGTTTCTTTTTGTTTGATGCGTTTTGATTAATGCGGTGCAAAATTAATAAAAATCGGTGATAGCCCCACCTTTATGCTTGTTTTTTTCGGCGGCGCCCTTCTTTTTTTAACATATCGACCCTTTGTCAAAATATAGTTCAACCGGGTCAACCCTCATTAAAAATAAGGCTTAAAGTAGTCAACCACAAACGTTAAACTACAGTCTTGCCTTAAGCGAGACCAGAGCGAGAGCAAGGAGGTGAGACCTCCGTCTTTACCCCCTCTCTTGTTCTGTAATGTTTTTGCTAACGCAGTGGCAGTGTCAACCATAAACGTGTATTTGTCTAACAATTGTTGTCCGTTTGTCTAACAATTGTTGTCC
>OMVH01000244.1 GCA_900314365.1 uncultured Prevotella sp.
AAGATGTCGTTGGCTAAGGCCAATTCGCGGGCTTTCTTACTTTCCTCAGAACTCAGAGCTGCCCCCCCCGTTTCGCTCCTGAGTGATGATGTCCCGCGCACCAGCCGCATGAGATCATCGATGGTTCCCAAACGTTCCAGTTCCTCAGGACAGCCTTCAATCTCCTTGTCGGCATAATAACCTCGCACATTGAACCCCGTGAAGGAATTCCAAGCCATATCCTTATAGAGGATGAGCAACGAAGGATCGTCACCGACTAATATGGTTGTCCTGCGGTTGCGACCGTGGCGGCGCAAGTATTTCAGCATTCCGATTTCAATGAACCGTATAACGATGATGGCCACCCACTCTATGGCGAAGAAGCTGACCATGGATTCGAAAAACGAGCCTGGATTGCTGAGCAAGCGCAGAAAGAAGTACTCCAGAATGACTTGCGTAGCGACGAGCTTGAACGTATTGACTAACATCTTGCGGATGCCGACAAAGCGACGCTGAAGCACAGAACTGAAGTAGGTCTGCGAAATCAGCATGGCCACATTGGCAACGAAGTAAGTCAACCTGCTGTTCTCAACCAAGTAATTAGGCAAGATTAAAGACTTTTCGCGGACAAAAAGCCACAAGATGGTGTTCAATATAACAAAATCACCAGCAAGTATCGCAAGGTGAATGATGAAATTACCCTTCGTTCGTCGCATATCCGGAGTCGTTTACGGGCGCAAAGGTAGCAAATACAAATCAAATTGCATGACAAAGTGTGACATTTCTTTGAACTTCAGGCAAACTTTTTTCCTTTGTACCACATTTTTACAATTGGCACTTTGCAAACCTTACCACTACCCCCCTAAAACGAACACATAGCACAAAGGTCTTCCCCTAAGCCTAACCCTTCATGATAAAGGAAGTTAGAGCGAAGCCCTATGAAGTCGTGAGGCGCAAGTAGGTATCAGGAGCCCCCCCTGCAACTTTTACTAATTACGGGGGATAATAGCCAACAGAAAGAACACTGAGGTTAACCTTCGCCGAACCCGACAGACAAAGAGCCGACGGTGTTTCATAGCTCAACATCCCGACCACGATATGGGGGATAAAATAAAAAAGTGGGCTTTAGAGTGCTCTGCTGCCATGAAAACAAGTAACTTTGCACTGCGAAAAGAAAGCAAAAACACATCAGGATTATGAAGACAGACATTGAAATAGCTCAAAGCACACCCCTGCGCGACATCAGCGAAGTGGCCCACGACATGGGCATCAGCCCCAACGACACCGTCTGCTACGGTCGTCATATAGCAAAGATAGACATCAACTCCATCAACGAGGAGAGCGTCCGGCGGCATCACCTTATTCTTGTCACCGCCATCAGCCCCACCAAGGCCGGCATCGGCAAGACTACGGTGAGCGTGGGTCTGGCCTTAGGACTGAACGCCATCGGGCGCAAGGCGGTCGTGGCTCTGCGTGAGCCCTCGCTCGGTCCCTGCTTCGGTCAGAAAGGCGGTGCGGCTGGCGGAGGCTACGCTCAAGTGCTGCCCATGGAGAAGATAAACCTGCATTTCACGGGTGACTTCCATGCCATCACCACCGCCAACAACATGATTGCGGCCCTGCTCGACAACTATCTCTATCAGCATGCCGCCGAAGGCTTCGCCCTGAAAGAGGTGCTCTGGAAGAGGGTGCTCGACATCAACGACCGCACGCTCCGCCAGGTCATCACCGGCATGGGACCGCGCACCAACGGACTGCTTGCCGAGACAGGCTTCGACATCACTCCCGCCTCCGAAATCATGGCCATCATGTGCTTCGCCACGTCGCTCGACGATCTGCGCCGCCGCATTGGCAATATCCTGCTCGGCATCCGCTACGACGGCACACCTTTTTTCGTGAAGGACATGGGCGTGGAAGGGGCTATCACCGTACTGCTCATGGACGCACTCAGCCCCAATCTGGTGCAGACCACGGAAGGCACACCGGCCATTGTGCATTGCGGACCGTTTGCAAACATCGCCCATGGCTGCAACTCCGCCGTGGCTACCAAATGCGCACTCACTTACGGCGACTACGCCATCACGGAGGCTGGATTCGGTGCCGACCTCGGAGCAGAAAAGTTCTACGACATCAAATGCCGCAAGACGGGACTGCAACCTGACCTCACCGTGCTCGTGGTAACCCTGAAGGCCCTGAAGCTTCACGGCGGTGTGCCCTACGAGCAGATATGCAACAAATCGGTGGAAGGAGTCAAGGCGGGATTATGGAATCTCGACAAACACGTGGAGAACCTGCGCCGCTTCGGTCAGACCATCGTCGTAGCCTTCAACCGGTATGCCTACGACAGCTTCGACGAGATGGAGGCAGTGAGGCGTCATTGCGAGGACATTCTCCACGTGAGCTTCACCGTCAACGACGCTTATGCCTGTGGAGGCGAAGGTGCTGCTGCTATGGCCCGCACCGTGGTGGACATCATAGAGAGGCAGCCCTCCAAAAGGTTGCAGCTGCTCTATAAGGACACCGACAGCGTGGAGAAAAAGATTGAGACGATAGCCCGCAAAATTTACGGAGCCGGCGAAGTGACCTTCAGCAAGAAGGCACGCCAGCAACTGAAGCTCATAGCCCAACTCGGAATCAGCCATTATCCGGTGTGCATAGCAAAAACACAGTACAGCTTCTCCACCGATGCCAAGGCCTACGGTCCGACCGACGGCTTCAACATGGAAATTGACGACATAGTAATCAACAACGGCGCCGAGATGCTCGTGCCCGTGGCAGGCAACATCATGCGCATGCCGGGACTGCCCAAGGACCCGCAGGCTAACCACATCGACATCGTCGACGGTAAGATTACGGGACTCTCTTGAGCCGCACGGCGGCCTTAAGCCCCCAAGGGCGCCTCAGGCTTTCTCCACAGGAGCCTTCATGAACTTGCCGAAGGCGTAGAGGATGATGTCCACGGCTTCGTCTTCGGTCAGAGTAGCCACATTGAGCATCAGGTCGTAGTTACGACTGTCGTAGCGGCTTTTCTTGGCAAACTTCTTCGTGTAGGTCTCACGGCTTTCATCCAACATCTTGATGGTCTGCAGAGCTTCCTCCTCGGTGATGTCACGGTTCTTCATCATCCGCTCCACCCGTTTCTCCAATGTGCTCTCAATGAATATCTTGAAGTTGTTGGGCTCATCGCGCAGGATATTGAACGCCGACCTTCCGGCTATGACGCAGCTCTCGCAGTCGGCAATTCCCTTGAGAAGTTCCTTCTCCACCTTGTACATATTCTTGCTGGTAGCAACGGGAGGGAGCTTGCCGAAGCGCTCCTCTATGTTTCTGCCCTCGATGTAGGTCTGGCTCAAGTTGAAGAACCAATGGTGCCGCTGCGCCTTCAGCCTCTCAATCTCCTCTTCCGAGAGCTCAAATTTCTTCACCAGTTCGTTGATGACTGCCTTGTCGTAGAACTTCACGCCAAGGCGCTCTGCCAGCTTTCTTCCAATGGTGCGTCCGCCTGAACCCACTTCACGGTTAATCGAAATAACATATTTACAGGTTTTGTCCATAAGATGGTGTTTAAGATAAGATTACACGACAAATTTACTTAAAAAGACGTAACCTGCAAAACTTTTGGCGCTTTTTGTGTTCAAAACATAACTATTTTCACTTCTTCGTCGTATTGCGCGTGAACACCTGAGTGGAGGACTTCTTTCCCGGCTCCGCATATTTCATCTTGGAGAGACTGAGTCCTTTCACGTCGTCGGCCACTATGGCAACCCTGTAGTCGGACTTTTGGGCTTTCAGAGTGACATTCTTCAGACTCACATCCTCGGCATGCCGGATGTACAGCCCCCATGCGGGAAGCTCCTTGTACTGTGAGTATTCGGGATAAGACTTGTATAGTTCCGGCACCTTGTCGAGTTCGTTCAAGCCCACCTTGGCAAAGTTGGGATTGCCTCCGCCGGGAAACAGCAGCGTGATGTTCTCCAGTCGCACGTTGTGAACGGG
>OMVH01000229.1 GCA_900314365.1 uncultured Prevotella sp.
AGTAAAAACGGTTTTGAGTCCATCGGATTTCCTTCGAACCTTTCCCTTTAAGCACCAGCTAACGCTACGTATCCTCACTCAGCAGTGGAGGACACACTTTCAGAACTTGAATCCCCTGTACCCTGCCATAGCGAGAAAACGAAGGATGAAATCCAAAGATATTTTGTGCACAACAAAGTGAACATCCTACTTCCGAAACATGAGTTCATAATCTAACGAGAGAAGAGGAAAGAGAGAAAACGGAAAGAAGCCTGTTTCAGCCCTTTCCGTTATAATGTCTGTGAAGCCACTCCATAACCACACGTGAGACGTAGACTTGTTCCTTCAGGGTTAGCGCCCGTCCCTTCGGTATGGAGTGCCATTTCTCCAAGCAGCTGCGACAGCAGCATCCCGTGGCGTGCTGAGCTATGAAAGGCGGAAAGATTCCGTGGCGCATGGGCGTCTGTCTGCCATCATTGGCTATGAAAGCCGGGGCCAACCGTCGCGCAATGGTCTCGCGGACACCCTGCTCTATCTTTGTCCATCCTTTGTCTTGGATATAAGCTTTGTCGCGGTCATTCAGGTAGAAGGAACTGCGAAACCGGCTCTTGGCAAGACGCTCGAAGAGCGGAGAAAGGTCGAGCCGCGCCACATCAGCCTCGGCTTCCTGTTCCTCTTGCGAGTCGTCATCAAAGAGTTCCAACTGCCTGCAAGCCATATCCGATTGTATTCGTGAAACAATCCATCAGAGGCACACCGCAGTGCCGCTGACAGCTACCATTAGCATCGACCCGCTCTCGCCCACCGTCTCGTAGTCGATGTCGATGCCCACAACAGCGTTTGCCCCCAGCTGTCGGGCATTTTCGGCCAATTCGGATAAAGCTGTATCCTTGGCTTCACGCAACACTTTCTCATAACTATTGGAACGGCCTCCAAAGATGTCACGTATACCAGCCATGAAATCCTTAAGGATATTGGCACCGATAATAGTCTCGCCGGTTACGACACCCTTATATTCCTGAATGGGATGCCCCTCGATGGTTGGAGTTGTAGATAGAATCATAATGCTTTATTGATGTTGTCAAATAAAAATATTAACTGATGAATAGCTGTTTATTTCAGTTTCTTGCCATCAGCAAAGGCGTTGCCTACACGCTTGCCTATCTCCAGATAGCCCATATGGACGGGGTCGAAGGTGATGAGGCGCATCTTTCCCAGATCGGGCTTACCATCCTCAGCCAGGTATTTCTCGTCGACTACGATGTTCACTATCTTCGCCACGACATAGCAACCGGTGGCGCTCTCATCTATTTTCTTCTCTACTCGACACTCGAAGGTCATGGGGAAGTCCGTGAACACTGGTGCATTCACTTCAGTAGCTTTTTCGACCGTCCACCCCGTACGGGCAACCTTGTCCTTCTGTTTTCTGCCACTCACTATGCCCACATAGTCAGCCGAAACAACAGTATCGGCAGTGGCGAAGGCAACAGTGAATTCGGGATTGTTGCCAAGGTTGACAGTAGTCTGATGATTACCCAGCGAAATCACTATCTTGTCGTTATCCCATGTTCCTGCCCATGCAGCATTCATCGCATTAGGTGTTCCGTCAGCATCGTAGGTACCGATGACGATAACAGCCTGTGGCATGAACCACGGCTTAGGATTAAAACTCTTCATATGATATACCTATTTTTTATATAGAACTATCTATTTGTCCAGTTGAAAAGCCGACTCAAGTGCGAGCTGCATCATAGTGCGGAAGGAATTCTGTCGTTCCTCGGCCGTAAGCACCTTTGAGGAGACAAACGAATCGCTTATCGTCAACAGGCATGCAGCGTTCTTGTGCAGATAGTTGGCATTATGGAAGAGTCCGAAGCTCTCCATCTCCACGCAGTCGCTGCCTGAACGCTGCGCCAAAGCCTCGAAATTGCCCATGCTGTCGTCCGTATAGAAGACATCCGACGAATGGACCCTGCACAACTTCAAAGCGATATTCAGTTCTTCGGCCTTCGCCCGTATGATTCCATTGAGGCCTGGGCTTGGGAAATTCACCTTGTCCTTGTAGCCGTTGTGCGTAAGAGCATACGAAGAGTCGCTGAATGCACTGTCGGCCAACACAACATCAAGGAGGTCGAGACGCGAAGTGTAGCTTCCGGCAGAGCCAATCCTGATGATGTTCTCTACGCCATATTCGGTAAAGAGCTCATAGG
Organism: uncultured Prevotella sp.; assembly: GCA_900314365.1. Taxonomy (GTDB): domain Bacteria; phylum Bacteroidota; class Bacteroidia; order Bacteroidales; family Bacteroidaceae; genus Prevotella. Next base: position 2,190 of record OMVH01000229.1, read on the forward strand.
AATAAATGGCAATACTAGGTATTCCCATTCCACTGGCCTGTACACTTACGGGCACGCCCCTGTAGAGTCCGGTGTAGCCGAAACAGTTTCTCACATTATTGACAAGCTTCACATCCGACAGGAAGTTGTCGGCAACAAATTTAGCCCTGAGCGGATCACCAGGCATCAGGACCGTTTTTGCATAAGCACCCGCGGGCGCATTATTATGTGGTGTAGGCATAATTATGGTTTGTATTTAAGCTGATTGATGCAAATTTACGAAATACTTTTGGTGTTGATGCGTCTTGGGCAAAACTTTAGGGTCTGTTAACCATACACACCCTCTGAGCACTATTCGGCCGGTTGCCAGAACCAGTCGACATATCACAAGCACAACCCTCCTTTTGGTCGCTGAAGCAGGAGACACATGAAAAGACCGAACAAGAACAGTGCCCCGTTCGTCGTCACCGCGTGGGCTACCTCCGAACTGCCACTCTTCATGAGCCCGACATAAACGAATTGGAGAGAGACCTTCCAGCACTGTCAGCTATTCTACCATAAAACATCTGATGGAGTTTGGGGACCGAAGTATATGACAAGTCTGGGATTGAAGCCATAAATAATGACAATGTATAGTATAGAGAAGAAGCTGCTTAATGCCTAACATAAGTAAGTGAACAACACTATGGCAGGAAGATAATCGCGAAGAGCCATACGAAGTGCTCCCTTAGCCTTATAAATATGGTATTCCACACCTGCTACCGTCATGTGCATAATTTGAGCTATATCTGAATGTCTTTTGTTCTCATACACGGAGAGTTCGAATATTTGCCGCGTCTGTGGAGACAAACTCTCCAAAGTATGGTCAATGATGTCACGGATTTCCTGACTGAAAATTTCATTGGGATTGAAGGACTCAAGGCCTGCCAACCGTTCACCCATCTCCCAAAAAGCATCAGAGTCGTCAACGTGTAAATGCTTTTGTTCTCTTCGCAGGTGGTCGATGCATTTGTTCTTTATTACGGTCAGGACCCAAGGCAGAGCAGCCGACAGGTCGGACAATGCATCTCTTTTCAGCCACAAGCTGGCCAACGACTCAATGACGCAATCCTCTGCCACAGCCTCATCGCGGACATAGACAGAGGCAAAGCGGATAAGACGTTCCTGATAACCAAGAAAAAATTGATTAAAAGCTGTTAGTTCTATCGGCATTGAGCAATAATTTGCTGCAAATATAAAACTATTTTGGTACTGCAACAAGAGAATGCGGACAAAAAATTATCAAAGCAGTATTTTATTCTTCACTACTTTTCAAAGTAGTATGCAACACAACAGTAACTATTCCGCGAACATTCCTAAGCATCCTTTCAGCGCCGTCCGTATCCAGAAAGCGTTGAGAAAAATCAAGTTTCCATGAATAATCCATGTTTGCGGCCAGCCAAAAGGCAACATTCCTTCAAAGGAATGCCTCTATGAATGTTGATTCTACCGATTATCTTCATCTCAACAGGTTCCGACTTTATGGATGTAAGTAAACGGGGTATAAAGAACGCACCCTGTAAACGTTTAATTATGTTAAGCCCACGAATTAACACTAAGAGTTTGAAGGTCACGTTCGTTAAGTAAATATAAGAATTAAGAAAATATGGACAAAGACTTATTGTACAGATACTTCAACGGCCAAGTGACTCCCGATGAACTGCATCGCATCAGGAAGTGGCAAGAAGAGTCAGAAGCAAACAGAGACCTCCTTCGCAGGGAGCGTAAGCTGTTTAATGCAATGATTCTTGCAGGTTCCCCGGAGAAGAACCGCTCTTTGGTCAAAGAAACCGACAAATGGGACAGGCACAGAAAGCTCCTCTTAGGCAAAGTAGCTGCAGGCTTAGTCATTGCTGTAGGCCTTGCTGCACTTCTATTCTTTACGAACAGAAACACACCGGACCTATTGGCTTTCCAAACCATTCATGTGCCATCGGGGCAACGGGTTGAGATTCTGCTTTCTGACAGCACACACGTATGGCTAAATGCGAACACAACCATGACCTACCCATCGGAGTTTAAGAAAGACAAGCGGGAAGTGACCATTGAAGGAGAGGCCTTTTTCGAAGTGAGGCACAATGACAAGTGGCCGTTTACTGTACACACATCACAGATGGACATAAAGGATTTGGGTACGAAATTCAATGTTGAAGCCTACGCTGACAAAGGTTACGCCGAAACGTCACTAATGGAAGGCAAAGTGGAAATAGCGATGACAAACAGACAATCCCATATACTCCAACCAGGTCAGAAACTGCAGGTCATGGACGGAAATATGAAACTGAGCGACATAAACGACCCTGATTCTTACCGCTGGAGGGAAGGACTGTATTGTTTCAGCAACAAGAGGCTGTTGAACATCATGAAAGATTTTGAAAAGTATTATGGGGTCCGCATAGAAATTCGCAATCAAGAAATTCGGAATGTAGTCCTTTCCGGAAAATTTAGAATTGCAGAGGGACTGGACTACGCCCTGTCCGTATTGCAAGCCGAGATACCCTTCCATTACTACAGGAATAAAGCAACTTCCACACTTTACATCGAATAAGAAACTAAAAACAAATGCTTATGAAACAAGAAGGACAAAAACTGTAAAAAACAAAAACCGACGAATGTTCGCACCATCCGCCGGCCTGAAACCTAAGTAACTTATGTTTTAATAAATCACTAACCATGAGCAAAAATATGAAAAGTTTTTCTCAACCAAAAATTTTCTTATCATTATTCTTTGCCCTGCTTTGCACATTGTTCTCACAGAGAGTCCATGCACAGGTTGGCAAAGTAACTATCAACCGCCAGAACGTAGCGGTAAAGACAGTACTAAATGACATAGAGTCACAGACGCACTATCTATTCATCTACGGACAGGAGGTCAACGTGAGTCGTAAAGTAACGCTAAAAGTCAAGAAACAACCTCTCAACAAGGTACTAAGCCTTCTTTTCGACGGGCAGCAAGTCAAATACACCACAAAAGGCGAACACATTATCTTGTCAGTCATTGACACTAAGTCACCTTCTGCCATCAATAAAAATCAACACACCACCACACCGGGAAACACCGTTAAGGCATCTGGTGTTGTAGTAGACACCGAAGGTGAACCCATTATAGGAGCCACCATCAAGCGTCCGGGCTCAAATACAGGAACTGTAACCGATGTTGATGGACATTTCAGCATTGAAGTACCAAAGGGAAGCGTCTTGCAGGTTTCCTATATCGGATATGAAGACAGTCAATTCAAAGCCTCAACCAACATGAATATCAAGCTAAAGAGTAATGTAGAGGACTTGAATGAAGTTGTCGTCATTGGCTATGGGGCCGTGAAAAAAGTTAACTTAGGAGGAGCCGTGTCTACAGCAGATGAGAAAGTATTCAACTCGCGTTCTGTCACCGACGCCACCTCTGCTCTTCAAGGCGAAGTACCGGGGCTGACGATTATCAGAAACAGTGGGGATCTGGAGGACCAGAACACATTGAGAATACGCGACATCTCATCTATCAATGGTGGTTCACCCTTGGTTTTAATTGACGGAGCTGTGGGCGATCTTAATCAGATTAACCCAGCTGACATCGAGAACATATCCGTTCTTAAAGACGGTACTGCTGCCATTTACGGTGCACGTGCCGCTGACGGAGTTATTCTGGTAACCACTAAAAGCGGTCACAAGAACCAGCCCGTCATGGTAAGCTTTGACGCTAATGCCGCTTTGAAGACTCCCGCTCTGCTACGCCGTCCAGCAAGCCTCTATGAGCATGCAGCCATGTGCTTGGAAATAACAGACGGATCTTTCCCGATAGAATATTCGAAAGATGATCTTGAACTCATTAAGCAAGGCAGTGATCGAGTTGACCTGCATGCTCCGTTTGGAAGATGGGGTACGGCCTATGCAAAGTTCTACAAAAATCAGGATTGGAACGACATTGTTATTGGAAATGGCTATCAGGAAAACTACAACGTAAACATCTCTGGGGGAGGCGACCGATATAACTTCATGGTATCCATGGGATATCAGCGTCAAAAAGGTATCGTAA
>OMVH01000226.1 GCA_900314365.1 uncultured Prevotella sp.
TATTTGCTGGATGCGGACGGCCACAAGGGCCGCGCCCTGCAGTGGATATTTGAGGACTGCCCCCAAACCCTTCCTTGCCGTGCCTTCGAATAAGAGATGAACTCATTGAAAATATCCAATTCGAATAACAGCGTGCATAATGGCAAAAAAAGTTTACGTGCCAACCTGTTTTCTAGGTTTCCCTTTGGGGCTAAATCAGTACTAAGAATACAGCGACGGTCAAAGGGCTAATTCTCCGATTGCCCGAGATTCTTGTGAAGGATTGGCTCAAAGTTACCCACGAAAGAACTTTACAAATTGTTATCGACTAAAAACCTCGAAATAGAGAAAATCAAAGGACGAAAATCGCCTTTTTGGGGTGTCTCGCGCTCGAGATCGGACTTCGAGCGTCTCGTGATAGGACTTTCATCGCCTCGTGATAGGACTTTCATCGGCTAAAAGCATAGGTTTTAAAAGGGCAAAATAAGCCTTTTTTCGCTCGTTTTCAGTAGTTTTAGGTGCCCTTGATAAGGGCTATGAATCATAATCGATTAATATATAATCATTTACAATTTGCTCGAAAAATCGCGTATTTCGGGACAAAGTTTGGTTTGCTGAAAAAGAATCGATTTTAGAGGCCCTATTTATTCGATTATATTTACAAAGTAGCGCTTTTTGTACACTATTCTTACCCCATGCAGCTTAATTCGGTACAACCAGCGTTCAAGGTTACTCAAGTTTCGAACGTGAATTTATCCCTTGTTGCGCGGCCGTTGTGAACGTAAGCCGTCAGAAGAATCAACCTCTACCGAGTAAAGTTATAACGCCTTTGCAACGCCTTGACAAAACGCCAGGAGGGTTGTTTTTGCAAAGGGATACTTCAGTAAGCTTACCTTGTCTGATAAATCTTCAATGAAAGAGCTGTAGACAGCAGGGAAATAAAAACGGACTTTTTCTTTGCCGTTAACAACGTTTGATTTAACTTTGCATGGAAAAGAAAACAAAGGAGAATCTATTTATGCAAGAGACAAGACAAAACCGCATAGCACGGTTGCTGCAAAAGGAACTGGCACAGATTTTCGAAGCTGAGACCCGCAAGACTCATGGTGTCATGGTGAGTGTCACGAGGGTCAGGATATCGCCCGACCTGAGTATCTGCACAGCCTACTTGAGTATCTTCCCCTCAGACAAGGCTGAGGAGATGGTCAGCAATATCAATGCTAACGAGAAGACGATAAGGTACGAGCTGGGTAAGCGCGTGCGCAACCAACTGCGCATCATCCCTGAACTCCGCTTCTTCGTAGACGACAGCCTGGATTACATCGAGCACATCGACGAACTGCTGAAGAAATGAATTTTCCATTCTTCATCGCCCGGCGCTATCTATTCTCGAAGAAGAGCACCAACGCCATCAATATCATCTCCTTCATCTCTGTGGCCGGTATTGCAGTGGCCGCAATGGCCTTGGTCGTCGTCATGAGTGTGTTCAATGGTTTCCAGGACCTCGTGGCCTCACTGCTGACCAACTTCGACCCACAGATAGAAATCAGTCCGGCCAAGGGAAAGAGCGTGGCTGCCGATGACCCTGTGCTCACGAAGATAAAGCAGCTGCCCGAGGTGGCCGTTGCCACGGAATGCGTGGAAGACCAGGCCTTAGCCGTGTTCCACGACCATCAGGCAATGGTGAACATGATGGGTGTAGACGACAACTTTGCTGAGTTGACCCGTATTGACAGCATTCTCTACGGCGACGGTGAGTTCACGCTCCATGCCGGAAATCTACAGTATGGCGTCTTGGGAATAAGACTCGCGCAGACATTGGGTACTACGACACGCTGGAATGGCTTCATGAGAATTTACGCACCTGAGCGGGAGGGACAACTCGACATGAGCAACCTCGAGGGAGGCTTTGCCGTCGACTCGCTGATTTCGCCCGGAGTAATCTTTGCCGTCAACTCCTCCAAGTACGACCGCAACACTCTCATCACCTCGATAGGCTTCGCCCGCAGACTCTTCGGCCGACAGGGTGAAGTAACCTCGCTCATGCTGAAACTCAAGGACGGTGCCAGCACAGAAGCCGTGAAGGAAAAGATGAGGGAAATTGCAGGACCGCGCTTCAAGGTGCTCGACCGCATGGAACAACAGGCCGACACCTTCCGCATTATGCAAATAGAGAAGATGATAGCTTACATCTTCCTGACGTTCATCCTTGTGGTGGCCTGCTTCAATATCATCGGGTCGCTCTCCATGCTCATCATCGATAAAAAAGACGATGTGCGTACGCTGCGCAATCTCGGAGCCAACGACAAGCAGATAAGCCGTATTTTCCTCTTCGAAGGACGTCTGATTTCTGTGTTCGGTGCCGTGTTAGGTATTGGTGTCGGTCTGTTGCTCTGCTGGCTGCAACAGGAGTATGGATTTGTAACGATGGGCGATGCAGGCAACTACATTGTCAATGCCTATCCTGTGAGTGTTCACTACAGTGATGTCGCTGTCATCTTCCTCACCGTTGTTGCCACCGGATGGATTGCGGTCTGGTATCCCGTGAGGTACATGAGCCGGCGGTTGCTAAGTTAAGAAGTCATCGCCCCCTAAGAAAGGGTCTTAGGGGGGGAGTTGCGTCAGCCCAACTCCACGTGGGTGGCCTTGACCGTCTCGTGGAGGAAGATGCTGGCAGAATCCATGAACTTAGCCGGATTCTCGGTAGTCAGGTAGCGGCACGTTCCACCCTTCGTGCACATAGCGTTCATTTCTTTATGGCGTGCGAGATAAGCCTTCAGGCTTGTTGCCACATAATCGCCTTGCGGTACGATGCGCACACCGGGATTGACATATTTCAGAATCTTTGGCATGAGCAGCGGATAATGCGTGCAGCCAAGGATAATGGTGTCGATCTCGGGATCTTTGCGCATGAGCTCGTCGATACGCTTCTTCACGAAATAATCAGCCCCGGGGCTGTCGGCCTCATTATATTCGATGAGGGGCACCCAGAAGGGGCAGGCCACGCCGCTCACCTTGATGTCGGGCCAGCATTTGGCTATCTCCATCTCGTAGCTGTGGCTTTTCACCGTCCCTTCGGTAGCCAGCAGTCCCACATGGTTGTTGCGGGTCAGCTTGCCTATAATCTCAGCTGTAGGGCGGATGACACCCAGCACTCGCCTTTGAGGATCAAGCTTGGGGAGGTCGTTCTGCTGGATGGTCCGGAGAGCCTTGGCCGATGCTGTGTTGCAACCAATAATGACAAGATGGCAGCCCATCTCGAAGAGCTTGACGACAGCCTGCCGGGTGAACTGGTAGACTACATCGAAAGAGCGCACGCCGTAGGGCGCACGTGCGTTGTCGCCAAGATAAATATAATCGTACTCGGGAAGCAGGTTGCGGATGCCATGAAGAATAGTAAGGCCTCCGTAGCCTGAATCGAACACTCCGATGGGACCGGGTTCCTGTGGTAACTGCATAAGGTTATCTATTTTAGTTGACTTACAATATCCGTAACAATGCCCTGGATGTTCTGGCCAAGCTTCGTGTCGACGAAGGGTACGGCATCGTTGTCGGTATTGAGGATGAAGGCAAACCCCAGGTCGGTGCCCACCTTCTGAAGCACCGTGGCAAGCTTCTTTCGAAGCGGTGCATAGGCGTCGCGCGAGGCCTCTTTGAGCAAACGCTGTGACTCCTCGCGGAACTTGATATTCTTCTCCATCATGTCCTGGAGCTCGGCATGGCGCTTCTGATAGATTGAAGGGGCAAAGTCGCGCTGGCCGTCGAGGAATTCCTCGTACTTCTTGTTGAATTCGTCCTCCGAGCGCTTCACCTCAGCGTCGTATTTGGCCCTGAGGTCAACAAGGCTCTTCTCTACCTTCGCATAGTCGGGCATAGCCTTGAGTGCTTCGCTATAGGAAAGTAAGCCAAATTTGAGCGGATGGGTAACGGCCTGCTGTGAAACAACGGCATCCTGAGCCTGAGAAAAGAAGGGCACCAAAACGGTGAAAAGCAATAACACAAGTTTCTTCATAGCTCTGGGTATTTAATGGATGGAAAACAAGAGGGCAAGCTCTTCGGCTTGCCCCCATGAATAATAGCATTTGAATTACTTAATCTTCAGGACCTCAGCCTTGCATTGCTCGGTCACGTCGGTACAGAGCGTCGCACTCATGTAGGGCATGGAACCCTTCATCATGATGCAGACGTAGTTGCCAGCCTTGCCCACGTTGTTGATGGCCTGCATCACCTTGGCCTGAATGGGCTGGATTTTGTCTTGCTGCGCTTTCTGCATCTCCTGTGACTTCTGCTCCATAGTCTGCTGGTACTTCTGGCTCAGGTCGTTGAGCTCTTTCTCCTTAGCCTCTTTCTGAGTGGCATTCATAGTGGAGGCGCTCTTCTGATACTCGTCATACTTGCGCTGAATCTCGTCCTGCATGCTCTTCAGATCGTTCTGAGTCTGGGTCTGCATGGCCTTGAGCTCGCCTTCGGCCTTTGCATACTCAGGAAGAGCCTGGCCTACGGCGTCGTAGTCGACAACGCCGAACTTCTGTGCAAACACTGTCATTGGTGCGATGAGCATCAACGCTAACAAAAGCTTTTTCATTTCTTCTTACGCTGTTATTTGATTGTTATTATTATTCAATGTCAAAGCAAGTGCAAATTTACAACAATTACCTTGAGACGGCGAGGAATCTCCGTTAATAATTATTTATGGGGGTCATTTCCCCACGGAATAGCCCAATTTCTCAAGCACCTCATTGCTGATGTCTATCTTTGGCGAGCCAAAGATGATACCGCTGTCGGAGGCGCGGTCGAGAACGAGGCTGTAGCCGCGGAGCTCGGATATCTCCTTTACGGCATTGTAGATTTCCTCTTGGATAGGTCCTATGAGGCTCTCACGCTTCTTATAGAGCTCGCCCTCGGGACCAAAGTATTTCTTCTTCAGGTCGGAAGCTTCCTTCTCCTTCTTCATTATCTCCTCCTGCTTGGCTTTCTTCTGCTCCTGAGAGAGGAAGACAACCTCATTCTGATAGTTCTTGTACATTGTACCGGCCTCGGTGTTGAGTGCCTCCACTTCGGCCTGCCACTTTTTGCTGACCTGATTGAGCTGTTCGTTGGCACGCTCATAGGCAGGTACATTCTTGAGAATGTAGTCCATGTCGACGAGGGCAAACTTCTGAGCGCTGGCTGCCTTCGGCATAAAGACGAACAACACCATTAGCATGAGCATCCTTGCAATAAAGAGGACACTACGCGAGAATATCGATTTCTTTGTTTCCATTTGCTGTCTCCTGTTTTATTTGTCTTCGTTATATTAACGATTCGGCACCGATTATGTTACACGAGAGAAGGCTGTTTTTTGCAGGCCTTCTCTCGTTATTAAATTCTATTAGAACTCCTGGCCGAGGATGAAGTGGAACTGACTTCCTCCCTTTGAGCCATAGACCTTGTCGAAACCATAAGCCCAGTCGATACCCATCAGTCCTACCATAGGCAGGAAGATACGCACACCGACACCTGCGGAACGCTTCATGTCGAAGGGGTTGAAGTCTTTCGTATCGGTCCATGCATTACCGGCCTCAACGAAGGTCAATCCGTAAATGGTTGTGTTGCCAAGCAGGAAGGGATAGCGCAACTCCAGCGACAGGCGGTCGTAGGCATAGCCCTCTGCACCGTAAGGAGTGAGCGAGCCATTCTCGTAGCCGCGGAGTCCGATGGTCTCTTCAGCATAGCCTGTGGAGTATCCGCTCATACCGTCACCACCCATATAGTAGGTCTCGAAGGGGCTCTTCTTATACTTGTTGTAGCTTCCGAGCAGTCCGAGCTCTACACGTGTCATGAGAACAAAGCACTTCTGGGCACTCGACAGAGCCGTGAAGGTACGTGCCTTGAACTTCCACTTGTTGTACTCCACCCAGCGGTACTTCTCCTGTTGTTCCTGGTTGTAGGTTGCCGACTGTGGATTGAGGGCCAGGTTCTTGTAGTCCTTGTGGTCCCAGGCACTCCATGGCGGCGTGAGGGTAACAGAGGCAAGGAACTCAGAACCGCGACGCGGGAAGAGCTGGTTGTCGGTAGACGAACGGCTGAGCGACAGACCCAGATTAAGGTTGTTTGACGTTCCGTTGGTCATCAGGAAGTACTGCCAGTTCTTCAGGATGTAGCGCGTATAGGAAAGCTGGAGTGAAAGCGTGAAGTAATCATCGGGCCAACGCAAACGCTTACCCCATCCCAGACTGACTCCAATGAGCTTGATGTACTTGTCGGGGTCGTAGTAGTTCTCGTAATTATTGTAGGAGTAGTTGCCGTAGCCATACATATAATTATAGTAGTTGTTCATCCAACCACTGTTATAGAATGTGCTCGACACGTCGCTCTGCTTACTGTAGTAGACTCCCACGCTAAACTGTATAGGACGCTTTCCGCCGAACCAGTTGGTGGAGTAGCTGGCATTGTAGCTCTGGTAATAGGTACCGTTGGTCTGAACGCCAAGACTCAGCTGTTCTCCATCACCGATAGGCATAATGCCACGTCGCTCGCTGTTCTTGTTGAAGAGGTTGCGCATGGAGAAGTTGTTGAGCTTGAGTCCCACGCGGCCAATGACACCGGTCTGTCCCCAGCCAAGCGAGAACTCTACTTGGTCGTTCGACTTCTGCGTCAGGTTGTAGTTGATGTCCACGGTTGTACCGTCCTCGTAGTTAGGCAGCACTTTCGGATCGATTTTCTCCGGGTCGAAATGTCCCATGGATGCAAGCTCACGGACTGAGCGTTGCAAGGCATCCTTAGAGAAGAGGTCACCCGGCTTCGTACGTAGCTCACGACGGATGACGTTGTCGTAGAGTCGGTCGTTGCCATTGATGCGCACATGGCTGAGATGAGCCTGATGGTTCTCTGTGATACGCATCTCGAGGTCGATGCTGTCACCCACAATATTCACTTCGGTGGGCTCAAGATTATAGAAAAGGTAACCGTTGTTCCAGTACAGGTTGCCGACTGCATCATCGTCAGTGCTGAGTCGTTTCTCCAGGAGTTTCTGATTGTAGACATCACCCTTCTTCATACCGAGGACGGCACTCAGATAGTCAGTGGTGTAGATAGTATTACCGACCCATGTGATATTGCGCAGATAGTATTTCTTTCCTTCGTCGACCTTGAGGTAGATGTTTACGTGCTTATCGTCGTAGTTGTAGACGCTGTCCTCCTTGATTACGGCATCGCGATAGCCATACTCGTTGTATTTCTCGATAAGGTTGTCTTTATCCTTCTTCCACCTTTCGGGAGTAAACTTTTTCGACTTGAGGAACGTGGAGAGCTTGCCCGCCTCATGGGTTTTCTTGAAAGCTCCCTTGCGGAAGAGTCCACCTTTTATCTTCAGATCGGAGAGTTCTTTATTACCGTCGATGATGATACTGTGCACGCGCTTCTTCTCCTTCTTGTCGATGACGACATCGAGAATCACTTGGTTCTTCTGCGTCACATCAGGGCGTTGGTTGAACTCAATGTCCGCATCCTTGAAGCCTTTCTCGTCGAAGTATTTCTTTGCGAGAATCTTTGCGCGGCTCAGTCCGTTGATTGTCACCTGCGAACCGGGTATGAGCCCAAGTTTGTTCTGCATGTCCTCGCGTTCGGACTTCTTGATACCAATGAAGTTGATTGTAGAGACGCGCGGGTTGGTACGCAGGTAGAAGTGGAGGTAAATCTTGTCGCCCACCAGAGAGTCGGCCGCAATGGAAACATCCGAGAACATTCCGTGCTTCCAATAGCGTTTCACGGCTTCCGTGATGTCGTTACCGGGCACTGTGACGGTCTGTCCTACAGTCAGTCCGGAGATACCTGTGAGCATATAGTCCTCATAGCCTTCTACCCCCGAGACATTGATGCCGCCGATAACGCATGTTCGTGGCGTTCCGGCATAAGAAATGTCGGGGTGCACTATCTTGTCCTGGGCATGGGCGGCGGCACAGCAGCACAACACTGCGAGAGTCGCAACCACCTTCTTTGTATATGTCATATCCAATCGATTATTCTTTACTTTTGTTGCCTTTGCCGGGCATTCGCCTCTTGTTCAATCTGTTGCTCGGTCTTGCCGAATCGTCTCTGTCTGTGCTGATAGCTGTAAATAGCCTTATGAAGGTCGTCCTCGTCGAAGTCGGGCCAATAGGTATCGCAAAAATAGAGTTCGCTGTAAGCGATCTGCCACAGCAAGTAGTTGCTAACGCGAAGCTCGCCTCCTGTGCGGATAAGCAAGTCGGGATCGGGCATAAAGGATGTCTCCAAATGCTCGCTTATAAGCTCTTCCGTAATATCCTCGGGCTTCAGCGCCTGCTTTGCAGACTTACTTTCACAAAGGATATCACGACAGGCTTTTGTGATTTCCCAACGTGAGGAATAGCTCAGGGCCACGACCATGGTCATCTTCGAGTTTAACTTCGTATGCTCCTCGGTCTCATGGAGCTTCTGCTGAACACTCTCCGGAAGCCTTCCCACGTCACCGATGACACGGAAGCGTACGTTATTCTTCATGAATATCTCGTCTTCGAGTGATGAGAGCACGAGTCCCATCAGTGCCGAGACCTCGTCGGCAGGCCGGTTCCAGTTCTCGGTTGAAAATGTGTATAAGGTCAGGAAGTCCACGCCGAGGCGCGTGCACTCCGACGTTATCCTTCTTACAGCCTCCACCCCGGCCTGATGGCCGAAGCTTCGCGGCTTTCCCCTTTCTGCCGCCCATCGTCCGTTGCCATCCATGATGATGGCGATGTGACGGGGTATACGCTTCATATCAATTTCGAAGTTACTCATCTCTGTTATGACAGGTTCGGCACTTGGCCATAAAACTATAAGTGAGCGTCAATTGCAGCGCAGAGTAGCAGTCGGTGTTCTTGAACAGGCCACTGCTCTTTACATAGTAAGGGTCTTTCACTCCGTCGAGCTTGTCGCTGAGCGAGAAGTGCACCATCCATTCCAGCCCGAGATTAACTCTTGCGCCAACCTTATATTTAACACCGAGCCCCAAAGGGACATTGGCTGTAAAAACATTGTCGCCTCCCCCCGACACGAAAGTTGTGCCTAAGCCTCCCGACACGAAAGGAGTCAGTCTGCGGGCCCCACGATAGTCACGTCCTGTGCCGTAGGGCCAGAAGTTGTACTCGAACATTACGCCCACGTCGACCAGCGTGTTGCTGAACTCATAGGTCTTTGTCTCGTAGTCAGGATAGAAGGTCTCGACATCTGCCGATGACCCTTTCAACTTTCCATAGCTGCCCATAACCTTCAAGCCGGTATAAGGATTGAAGTTGTACCTCCACACTAAGGAGCCCATAGGCTGCATGTCCTTGAGAATATTGCCGTTGAAGTCGCCCTCATAGCTCACCATTCCCGCACCCGCACCTATCTCCATGCGGTATTCCACATCATCCTGTGCTGAGAGCGGAATGAAAGTGAGCAACAGAACAGCAAACAACAGTGTCTTTCTCATCCTGGCGGGATTTACTCGTTGACTACTCTTTGAACCTTCGCCCAACCGAGTCGGTTCAGGCGTCCGCGCCATACTTGTCCGCTGTTACCGGCAAATATCCAAATAAAGTTGTTCTTGTCTGCCACTACAGCGAAGCACTCTTCACTGCCGCTGAATCCCGACGGCATCGTGTAGAGGTCGCTCTTTCTCCATGTGAGTCCCTTGTCAAAACTCTGGTAGAATCCATTGAAGGCAGGCACACTGCTGCCTCCCATGCCACGGCCTCCTATAGCGAGCACGCTACTGTCATAAGCGAAGAGTTGGAGATTTGCCATTCTGGGAAGGCCGAATCCTGTCGAGGCTTCAGCATAGACCCATGCGTCGGAAGAAGCTCCGTTGCTATACTCATCCACCTTCTGCCAGATTACGTCTGTAGTGTCCGAGGCAGCCTCTGTCAGGCTACGGCTTCCTGCAAGAAGCACCACATCCGTGGAGTCGTTGGTCACTATTGGCTGCACGGCATACGACCAGTCGCGCACAGGGAGATTGGATGCACTGCCTTCCCTATTTTGAGCTTCCCAGCGGCTGCCGTCGAAAAGGCTCAAACCTCCCTCTGATGTTACTGCATAGACGCCACTGCCGCTGCCTGCCACCAGTCTGTCAGCATTACCAGCCTCATGCACGGTTGCTCCAGAAGGCTGAAGGGCATAGAGCTTACCTTCGCTCAACACGTAGGGTACTCCACGGCTTACAGCGACGTTCTTCCATGCGTCAGCTGACAAAGAAACACTGGACTGCGTCCATGAGTTCCCGTTCGTTATATTGCTATAATAGGCATGGGTGCTTGTACCATCAGAACCAAAAAGCCAAAGATAGTCGTCGGCAGCGACTGCCTTGACCGACTTGAAGGCTGCCAGCGACGCATTGTCAGCCATACGGCTCCACACGAGCGTGTTGCTGTCCTCTTGATGGACGTTCACCGTCACGTTGTATTTCGTAAATGCTGACACGTTGCTGTTATAGACCACAATCTGTCTGGGCTGCGAGAAGTCCAGAGAGTCGGTGCTCGTATAATAAGACAGGGAGTCGCTTGTCATGCTCTTTATGGCTATAATACCACTGTTCTTGGCCGTAATAGTGCATATCAGATGCTTGGCATCACTACCCATAGGAAGCGAGTCAACATTGTAGACCTCATGACTGAGCTGGTCAATATAGAATTTATACTTGCTGCCAGTCACGCTCACGACATACGTACTGTCTGTGCCCGTAGACGACGTGGTATGCACATACTGGTTTACTGTTCCAAGAGTGAAGCTTGTAAGCGCCGCATCGTTATAGTAGGTGAGGTCATCGTCACTGCTGCCCAAACACGATGATGCAATGAGTACCACCGAGCAAAGAGCAAGGAATGATAAGCACTTCTTATTCATTGATAGTTCTTTCCGTTATATTTCTTAGATAGATGTCAGGGAACTACATAGAGTCCTATTCCAAGATTTTGCTTGCAAATTTAATGAGAATTCCTCAAATGAGCTATTTTTTGTGCCTTTTATTACGTAAAATAATGATATGGGCGTTATTTTTATATTTTGTTTAGGTTAAAGAAGATACGCGTGGCGTATCACCGGCCTTCCCGCTAAAAGGAATGCGAACACACCTCAACGGGCTTGGAAAAGATGCCGTTCATATTCTTCCACACCTAAGGTGTTTGAAGAATTCAGGCAAAGGAACTACACTGACATCAGCCCGCGGAATCATTAAAACTCATGGTTCCCAAGTCGTTGCCTTTTTTTATTTCACATGCGTATGTTTCAGTGTGACAATACTGAAGACGAACATCAGCAACGTCAGAGCCAAAGCGCCTGTTGCATCCAAATCTGTCAACATAATCAGGAATGTTTTGTTGTTTAATTACCTTTCAATCAGACTAAATACAGCCTTTGTCCAAAGCGGGCGCAAAGGTAACCAAACCTTTTCTTAAAGCTGTCGGGCAGGAGACAAAATAGGGAGGCCAGTCTTGTTTTGTTGATGTAAGTCAAAATGCTGGAACTGTCAAGTCCACAGACTCACATAATAAGCAAAAAAGGCGTGCCGGCACTTAGCCGACACACCTCTTTATTTGTAATCAGATGTCTCTTTGATTAGAGCTGAGGACCAGCAGCTACCAGAGCCTTGCCAGCCTCGTTGCCTTCGTACTTCTTGAAGTTCTTGATGAAGCGTGCAGCCAGATCCTTTGCCTTAGCATCCCACTCGGAAGCATCCTTGTAGGTGTCACGAGGATCGAGGATGTCCTTGTTCACGCCTTCGAGCTCTGTAGGAACAACGAAGTTGAAGTAAGGAATAGTCTTCGTAGGAGCCTTGTCGATCTCATGGTCGAGGATGCGGTCGATGATACCACGAGTGTCGCGGATAGAGATACGCTTGCCTGTTCCGTTCCAGCCCGTGTTCACCAAGTAAGCCTTAGCACCGCTCTTCTCCATGTGGCGTACGAGCTCCTCGGCATACTTTGTAGGATGCAGCTCGAGGAAGGCCTGGCCGAAGCAAGCAGAGAAGGTAGGAGTAGGCTCAGTGATGCCGCGCTCTGTACCAGCCAGCTTAGCTGTGAAACCAGAGAGGAAGTAGTACTTGGTCTGCTCGGGGTTCAGGATAGACACTGGAGGCAGCACGCCGAAGGCATCAGCGCTGAGGAAGATAACCTGCTTTGCAGCGGGGCCCTGGCTCTCAGGACGCTGGATGTTCTTGATGTGGTAGATAGGATAGCTGACACGAGTGTTCTCAGTGACGGTCTTGTCAGCGAAGTCGATCTTACCGTTCTTGTCGACGGTAACGTTCTCCAGCAGAGCGTCGCGGGTGATAGCGCCGTAGATGTCGGGCTCAGCCTCCTTGTCGAGGTTGATGACCTTAGCATAGCAGCCACCTTCGAGGTTGAACACGCCCTTGTCGTCCCATCCGTGCTCGTCGTCGCCGATGAGCTTACGCTTCGGGTCGGTGGACAGAGTGGTCTTACCTGTACCGGAGAGACCGAAGAAGATAGCGGTGTTCTCACCGTTCATATCTGTATTGGCAGAGCAGTGCATGGAAGCAATGCCGCGGAGAGGCAGGAAGTAGTTCTGCATGGAGAACATACCCTTCTTCATCTCACCACCGTACCATGTGTTGATGATGACCTGCTCCTTGCTGGTAACGTTGAAGACGACAGCGGTCTCGGAGTGCAGACCCAGCTCCTTCCAGTTCTCTACCTTAGCCTTAGAGGCGTTGTAGACGATGAAGTCGGGCTCCTGCTCGAAGTCAGCAGTTGTCTTCGGACGGATGAACATATTTGTCACGAAGTGAGCCTGCCAAGCTACCTCTACGATGAAGCGTACCTTCATGCGGGTGTCGCGGTGCGTGCCGCAGAAGCCGTCAACGACGTAGAGTTTCTTGTTGGACAGCTCCTCAAGAGCAATCTTCTTCACAGCCTTCCAAGTCTCCTTAGAAGCGCGGTGGTTATCGTTGTGATACTCCTCAGAGTCCCACCATACAGTGTCGTGAGAAGTCTCATCGTCAACGATGAACTTATCCTTAGGAGAACGGCCTGTGTAGATACCGGTCATGCAGTTCACTGCACCCAGCTCAGTCTCCTGGCACTTGTCGTAGCCCGTGAGGCCTTCCTTGGTCTCCTCATTGAACAGAACCTCATAAGAGGGGTTGTACAGAACCTCGGCAGTACCTGTTTGGATTCCGTAGCTTGCTAAAACTGATTTATCAAACCTTGCCATTTTGTGAAATGTATTTAAGATGTGAATATTAATTATCCTTTTTTCCGAGCGCAAAGGTATTAAAAAAGCACCGACCGCCAAAGAAGGGCGCGGGAAATTTCCGTAGACTTAAAACCTTTTTAGGTTAAAGATTACAAAAAGTCAAAGCTGCGCAACACATTTGACACGCGCACTTTGCAAAAGTTCCGTTTATTTCCTAATTTTGCAAAGGCTTTCCGTAGCGACCCTGCTCAAGGGCTTGCAGAGGAGCAAAAATAAAACTACAGCTATGCAAATCATCAACTTATCCGAGCACAACAGCATCGTCAACCAGTACTTGGCCGAAATCCGGGACATCGAGTACCAGAAGAACCGTCTTCTCTTCCGCAACAACATCATGAGAATAGGCGAGTACGAGGCCTTCGAGATATCGAAGACTCTCAACTATGAGCCTAAGGAGGTGGCAACACCTTTAGGCATAGCCAAAGTGGATGTGCCTACCGACAAGATTGTACTGGCTACCATCTTCAGGGCTGGACTGCCTTTCCACAACGGCTTTCTTAATGTCTTCGACCATGCCGGCAACGCCTTTGTCTCTGCTTATCGCGAATACACTGACGAGGCGCATCACAAGGTGGGCATTCATGTGGAGTATCTGGCCACACCGAGCATTGACGAGAAGACGCTCATTATCGCAGACCCCATGTTGGCGACGGGAGGCAGCATGGAATTAGGCTATAAGGCCTTCCTGACCAAGGGTACGCCGAAACGCATCCATGTGGCCTGTGTCATTGCCACTCCGGAGGGCATCGACCACATTGCTTCGGTTATGCCTGAGGAGAAGACCACCATCTGGTGCGCTGCCATCGACCCGGGAATGAACGAGCATAAGTACATCGTGCCTGGATTCGGCGATGCCGGTGACTTGAGCTACGGCGACAAGGTGTAAGTCCGTTTGAGGCGCGCCTGTCGCACGTACAATATTAATTTGAGTTGTCTACCTTTGCAGGGATGCCCTTTGGCATGCATTCCTGCAAGAGTTTTTTTTTTCTTTCTTTTGCTCTGTGCCCACAAAGATATGCTTTAATTCAGGTTCCGAAAGTGTGTCATCCACTGCTCCCGACTTCGTCAATGCGTCACCCTAAATTATAATGAATGATGCAGTTAATATTCTCATATAGGTAAGGGTTGACAGACATTCATATTATTTTTGACCAAAACCAGCAAAAC
>OMVH01000223.1 GCA_900314365.1 uncultured Prevotella sp.
AATAGGGCTTTTTCGGGCCTTTTTAAGCGGTTTTAAGGGCTCCTGATAGGCCTGTAAAAACATAATGGCCTAATATACAAACAATTACAAACCCTCTCTATTTTTGCGTATTTGGGAGCGAAGTAAGTCTTGCTTCAAAATATGCCCGTATTTTGGCACTTTCGCGTTCTTTTTTCTTTACAAACATTTTCGCGACCTTTGATTTTTGATACGCTTTTTTGAGCCGAAGTCAGGAGAGTGTGCAATTTTCAGATATGAGGCAAAGTCCCGATATGCCCACTGCAGTGTGCGGCTAAGCAGGGTTAGGGGCCGTCCGCGTCCAGTGAGCTATCAGAAAAAAATAGCACTTTCCTGTGCGGACAAAACCTTATATTTTCTTTAGCAAAAGCAACTATTCTAACGTTTTCTTGTAACATTGCCACAAAAGGCGTATCTTTGCAAAGTCTACATAATTAAAACGACAAAAGATAATGAAACGACTTTTCTTTACCCTCTGTCTGTCAGTGTTAGCCCTGTCAGCCCTGTCTGTTCCTGCGAAGAAAGGAGTATGGAAGGAGCTCACACTGACCGACGGCACCACCGTGCGCGCCCAGCTTGTCGGCGATGAGTTCTCACATTTTTGGCTCTCTGCCGACGGCAAGAAATACATAGCCTCGGGCGACACCTACGTCATAGCCGATGAAAATGCCCTTCGCCTCAACGCCATGCGCCGCAAAGCCCGCAAGGCTTCGGCAAAGAAACGTATGCGAAAAGCTATGGCAAGCTCTTTCACAGGAAAGAAGAAAGGCCTCATCATCCTCGTACAGTTCTCCAACGTGTCCTTCCAGCCCGGCCACGACAAAGCCAAGTACGAGGCCATAGCCAACGAGTCGGGATACACCACCGATGAAGGTTTCCGCGGCAGCGTAAAAGACTATTTCATAGCACAGAGCGACAGTCTGTTCGAGCTCGACTTCGATGTCATCGGCCCTGTAACCCTTCAGAACACTCAGTCCTACTACGGCCGCAACGACTACAATGGCAACGATATGCGCCCCGGAGAAATGGTAGCCGAGGCTTGCAAGGCCATTGCCGACAGCGTGGACTTCAAAGACTACGACTGGGATAAGGACGGCTACGTCGACCAGGTGTTCGTGCTCTATGCGGGTAAAGGCGAGGCCGACTCTCAAATCCCATCCACCGTCTGGCCTCACGAATGGAGTCTCGAAAACTCCGACTACGGCACCACGCTGACTCTCGACAGCGTGCGCATTGACACCTATGCCTGTGCCAATGAACTGCAGAGCACAGGTCTCATTAGCGGAATAGGCACTGTCTGTCATGAGTTCTCCCATTGTCTCGGCTTCCCCGATGCCTACGACACCAACTACGAGGGCTACTTCGGAATGGGCAACTGGGATGTCATGTGCGGCGGCAGCTACAATAACGACGGCTTCTGTCCCCCAGCCTACACGAGCTACGAGCGTATGGTGGCCGGATGGCTGAAGCCCACAGAGCTGACCAGCGACACCATCATCAACGACCTGCGGCCGCTCTCCGGGCCTAAGGCCAACGCCTACATCATCTACAATCAAGCAAACAAGAATGAATTCTACCTCCTTGAGAACAGACAACAGAAAGGCTGGGACGCAGCGCTTGCAGCCTCTGGTATGCTCATCCTCCATGTCGACTACGACTCACTGTGCTGGGAGAACAACGCCGTCAACTCCTTAGGAACCTACTCCGCTGCCGACGGCTACTCGGCTAATTTCACAAACGACCATGAGCGCTACACCATCTTCCACGCCGACAACGACGACGACAAGAGCTATTGGAATGCAACCTACGGCTTCTATACAAAAACGACGGAGGAAGGCGACCCCTATCCCTACGACGGCAACGACAGCCTCACCTCCATGTCCACGCCGGTGGCTAAAGTCTACAACCGCAACACCGACAACACGAACCTCATGGGACGCGGCGTTCAGGCTATCGCTCAACTCGACAACGGAAACATGAGCTTCAGATTTGACTCACGCTCTGTCGTCGTCGCCGACACCACACAGAATAAAAACTACTACTTCTACGAGTCGTTCGACAAATGCTCCGGTAAAGGCGGAAACGACAACGTGTGGAAGGGCATCAACTCAGCCTCACAGTTCCTCACCGACAACACCGGATGGCAGGTGGAGAATCCTGCCTTCGCTTATGGAGCTGACTCTTGTGCCCGCTTCGGCTCGTCCAAGAACACGGCTGGCACCATCACCACACCAACGTTCACCATCGATGGCACAGCCAAGTTTTCATTCAAGGCAGGAGCCTGGGACGACAGCAAGACTGACACCGACCTTGCCATCTCTGTGAGCAACGGCTTCACCCTCGACAAGGGCAGCGAGACGACGGAGAGTCTGGAAAAGGGCAAGTGGGTCACCTACTCCTACACGCTCACCGGAACGGGCAGCGTCAGCGTGTCGTTCCTCAGCACCCACCGTTTCTTCCTCGATGAGGTAAAGGCCGAGAAGCTCGCATCCACGGGCATCAGGACCATAGCTACGGTAAAGAAGACCAACGGCCATATTTTCAACCTGCAAGGACAATATGTGGGTAATGATGTCAACGGTCTGCAACCGGGCATCTACATCCGCGACGGTAAGAAGATGATTGTGAGATAAGTCCGATCATAAATCGAATCATCGTAAAAGCCCCGGCTCTGGCAGGAAATGCCATCGAACCGGGGCTTTTTCTATGAGTAGTCTGTTACAGTCTGGCCGTCATCAAGGATTGACAAACCGGATGCACGCAGTACAAGCAAACAGCGAGTCTTCGTTTTTCAGCTGTTCTTCTTTTTTCCAAATACCTTTTTCACGGGTTGCTTCACATAGGTTCGCGTGGAGCGAGCCTTCGACTGTTGCGTCTTTCCTGCCGTCATATTGCTGATGGAAGCGTCGTCGTCGAGCAGTATCGCCTCCTCTTTCACCTCCTTGGGCTCGTCCGATTCAGGCGGCGTAATCATATAGTCCTGCCATTTCCGGACCTTAGCTTCCGACCGTGGCGAAAGCTTCCCCGTGAGTGCTCGCTCTATCATCAGCCCCGCCATAGGTGCGGCCATATCGGCACCAAATCCGCCATGCTCAATGTAGACGCACACGGCAATGCGCGGCTTGTCCATAGGGGCAAATCCGATGAAGACCGAATGATCGTTGTCGTAGTTCTCGGCTGTTCCCGTCTTTCCACACACATGGAAATCCACGGGCTTGCTCATACTGCTGGCCGTTCCCGTAAGGGTACAGAGACGCATGCCACTGAGCACGGGGGTGTAGGCATCAGAATCAGCCTTGCACACATGACGCTCAGTGAACCTTGCGTCAAGGGCTTCGCCAGCCTTTGGCTTGTGGATATGGGGCGTAAGAAACCATCCTCTGTTAGCCATCATCGCCGCAAGGTTGCAGAGTTGCAGGGGAGTGACCGTAACCTCACCTTGGCCCATACCCAACCACATGATGGTCTGGGAGTTCCAACGACCGTTGTATTCTCTGTCGAGCGAAACGCCACTCGGCACGTTGCCACCCACTTCACCCGCCATATCGATGCCTAAAGGAGAGCCAAGTCCCATACTGGTGATATAGCTGTGCCAAATATTCATGGCCTCGTGACGGCTCTTGAAGATGACAGCGTTGTCGACATAGTCCATGAAAGCTTTGCAGAAATAGGAATTGCAACTGTTGCTCAGCGCGCTTACCAAAGCCAAGGGTGAGCGGTGTCTGTGGCATCCAATGTGGAACTTTCCGCGCCAGAATCCTTCGTTACATGTATACCGTGTCTCCGTGGAGAGCGAGTGTGTTGACAAAAACGTCAGCATGTTGGCCACCTTAAATGTCGATCCCGGGGCATAAGCTTTACCAATGGCGCGGTTGAGCGTATCGGCCTCATACGACGAGAACGCCATGCATTTCACTTCACCTGTAGCGGGCTCTATCATGACGATGCTTCCCTGCTTGCCCTCCAAGAGACGGTCGGCAAGCTCCTGCAAGCCAGCGTCGAGAGTCAAATCATCAGTAGCCTGGAGCTCCTGGGCATGAATAGAAAGGGAGAGAAATGACGCTAAGAACGGCAGGAAAATACACTTAAATTTCATAACATTCATATTTCAGTGCAAAGTTACTAATAAAATCGCCAACACTGTATATTTGTCAGCAAAAAGAAGCAGTCATAGCACCAAAGAGGCTGTTCCACCCTACCCTTTCAGCTTTCGTTATGTTTTACCAAGCCCCATGAGGCAGCTTGCGTGTGAGCCCCCAAGCATTAAAATGTGAGGAAGCACTGACACGGTACTAAGAAGTGCAAATAATATAATAGGTAAAGTCCTGCTTTTATGCGAACCTGCTCATTAGTTGGCAAAAAGTTTTGTACTTCTGCCTTTTTGTGTTACTTTTGCAGTATAATCAAAACAATACGTCATGGAAAAGAAAGAAAAGGATACTATCGGGCTACCCGATAACGCGTTTCGTGAACTGAAACCAGGTGAGGAGTACCAGCCAGTGCTTCAACCCGACCGCAATTACCCAGAGGTGAATGCGTGGTCGGTGACGTGGGGCCTCCTCATGGCCATACTCTTCTCGGCGGCTGCCGCTTACTTAGGACTTAAGGTGGGCCAGGTTTTCGAAGCTGCAATCCCAATAGCCATTATTGCCGTAGGCGTCTCAGCGGCAGCCCGACGCAACAATGCGCTCGGCGAGAACGTCATTATTCAGAGCATTGGAGCCTGCTCGGGAGCTGTCGTGGCCGGAGCCATCTTCACGCTGCCCGCCATCTACATTCTGCAGGCTAAGTACCCCGAGATGACGTCATCGTTCTTCAAGATGTTCTTCGCCTCGGCCTTGGGCGGCATCCTCGGTATTCTGTTCCTCATCCCCTTCCGCAAATATTTTGTCAGCGACATGCATGGCAAATATCCTTTCCCCGAAGCCACGGCCACGACACAGGTCCTCATTTCCGGTGCCAAGGGAGGCGGACAGGCAAAGCCTCTGCTCTTAGCCGGGCTTGTGGGCGGACTCTACGATTTCGTGGTCTCCACGTTCGGTCTTTGGAATGAGAATTTCACAAGCCGGGTCATCGGCTTAGGCGAGACTCTGGCCGATAAAGCCAAGCTGGTATTCAAGATCAACACAGGCGCTGCCGTGTTTGGCCTGGGCTATATCATCGGGCTGAAGTATGCCTTCTACATCACACTGGGCTCTTTGGCCGTGTGGTGGCTCATCGTGCCGGGTATGTCAATCTGCTTCCACGATCAGGTGCTCAACATGTGGGATCCCTCCATCACCGATACCGTAGGTGCCATGAGCCCAGAGCAAATCTTCAAAAGCTATGCGCGCAGCATCGGCATCGGTGGCATTGCCATGGCCGGTGTCATCGGAATTGTCAAGAGCTGGGGCATCATCAAGGGCGCTGCCAGTCTTGCCGGACGCGAATTGAAGGGCAAAGGTGCCGGGATGGCAGAGGTGAAGCGCACACAGCGCGACATATCGTTCAAGGTGATAGCCATCGGGAGCATCCTTGTGCTGCTGCTCACGTTCTTCTTCTTCTGGATTGGTGTCATGGAAGGCAATCTGCTGCAGGCCGTAGTGGGTATCCTCCTCGTTGCCGTTATAGCCTTCCTCTTCACCACCGTGGCAGCCAATGCCATAGCCATAGTGGGCAGCAACCCTGTTTCGGGCATGACGCTCATGACGCTCATTCTGGCCAGTGTCGTCATGGTGGGAGTGGGCTTGAAAGGCCCTGGCGGAATGCTCGCCGCACTTATCATGGGCGGTGTGGTCTGCACGGCTCTCTCCATGGCAGGGTGCTTCATCACTGACCTGAAAATAGGTTACTGGATTGGAACAACTCCTAAGAAGCAGGAGACCTGGAAGTTCTTGGGTACGCTCGTCAGCGCAGCTACTGTCGTCGGTGTTATGATTGTGCTCAATAAGACTTATGGTTTCGCAAGCGGCAAACTCGCGGCTCCACAGGCCAATGCTATGGCTGCCGTCATCGACCCGCTCATGAATGGTACAGGTGCTCCCTGGGCACTCTACGCCATCGGAGCCGTCATAGCCATCGTGCTCGACCGTTGTCACATCTCTGCACTGGCTTTTGCCTTAGGCATGTTCATACCTCTTGAGCTCAACGTTCCCTTGCTGGTGGGTGGTGCGGTCAACTGGTACGTGACCACACGTTCAAAAGACGCTGAGGTAAACAAGGAGCGTGGCGAAAAGGGCACACTCATCGCAAGCGGATTCATTGCCGGCGGTGCCCTAATGGGCGTCGTGAGTGCACTGCTGAAATTCTGTGGAGTGGAGTTCGAATACGAAAGCTGGTGGAGCAACCACCTCTCTGAATTGCTGTCGCTGGCCGCCTACCTGATGCTCATCAGTTGGTTCATTGTGGCTACAAGAATAAAGAGGAAGTGACTCCAGACCCCAGTCAACAGAAGGTCATAAGTATCAGTAGCGGGCACCATCTGGTGCTCGCGCCGCCAGGATGCGGCAAAACTCAGATACTCGCAGAAAGGCTACGCCGGGCTCATGAGCACGGCGTAGCTTATAGTGATATGCTGTGTCTGACCTTCACCAATAGGGCTGCACGCGGTATGCGCGACCGCATAAAAAGTCAAATTGGCGGTGACCATGATGCTGATGTCTTTGTGGGCAATGTCCACCGCTTCTGTTCTAAATTCCTTTTTGAAGAAGGCCTCGTGCCTGCCGGTGCCACAGTTATCGACGACGACGATGCTATCAGCATCCTCTCACGCTTCACCGGACAGGACGAAGAGCTGACGCGCAAGAACCGCAATTTGAAGCAGGGCTGTACCGTAGCCGTACATCTTGCGGCATTCATGCACCAGATAATGCACCGTCACCCACGGGAGCTTCGCCTCCACCCCGAATGCATGGATGGCGATGATATCAGGGCCATGCGCGAAATCTGTGCCATACAGCGCATGGACTTCACGGCTGATACGATGACAGACATCTATCTGCACACCGACTTCTATCGTGATGCTGCCAACAGTCAGGCCTACCCCATTTCCATGCACCAGACTGTAAGCGCCCTACTCGACAAGATGTCACTGGCCAGAAACTACGAAAAATACAAACAGGACAACGCGCTGCTCGACTTCGAGGATTTGCTGCTGCTGACCTACGATGCCGTGAGCAAAAAGCCCAAGGGTACGTACAAGACTTACAGCTGGGTGCAAGTCGACGAAGTACAGGACCTTAATCCACTTCAACTGACCATTGTTGACTATTTCACTAATGACGACCATCCCACCGTTGTCTACCTTGGCGACGAGCAGCAAGCCATATTCTCCTTCATGGGAGCCCGTTTGGAAACGCTCGAAAAGCTCAAAGAGAGATGCGCGGGAAACATACACCGGCTCGACGAGAACCATCGTTCGCCACGCTATATGCTCAGAGTACTGAACACCTACGCCACGGACATACTTGGCATTAGCCCCGAGCTTCTGCCTTCTACCACTGACCAGTCGGAAGCCCGGGAAGGCGATCTCGTGATACTGACGGGAAACACTATTGACGACGAGTACCAACTTGTGAGCGAGAAAGCAGCAACATTGAAACAGAACTACCCCACGGAGACCACGGCCATCATAGTGAATTCGAATGCCGACGCAGAGATTCTGAGCAGTAGGCTGCAGGACCTCGGCGTGAGCCATTTCAAAATATCCGGTGACGATGTCTTCACCTCACCGGGAGTGAAGCTGCTCCTCTCTCATCTCTGTCTCCTGGGCAATGAAAGCTGTTTCATGGCCTGGGCCCATCTCGTGAAAGGACTGCATGTGTTCGAGACCAATGTGGCTGCACGCAATTTTGTCAGAGCGACCATGCAGCACGGTCTGCTTCCTTCGGACTATCTGCGCAATGACGGACTCACCTACGTGCAGGATTTCGTCAACCGTTACGGTTCTGAAGAGATTGTAGTGTTCGACACTGAGACCACCGGTCTCGATGTACTCGAGGACGACATTCTGCAGATTGCAGCCGTGAAAGTCAGAGACGGACAGAAGGTGGAAGGCTCAGAGTTTACTGTCTACATGCGCTCCAGCCGTCCAATTCCAGCTAAACTCGGCAACATCGACAATCCCATTATTGAGGAGATGAAGCATGTGGACACGGTCAGCCATGAGCAGGGACTGCGGGCATTCATCGACTACGCCGGAAAAGCAACACTGATTGGACACAATGTCAACTTTGACTATCAGATTCTCTCTGCCAACCTCCGCCGCTACCTGCCGGGAACGAACCTCAGCGAATTGCATCCTGTCTACCTTGACACACTAAAGCTTGCACGAATGCTTTGGCCTGGACTGAAGAACTATAAGCTGAAGTCGTTGCTCGAAGAGTTCCATCTCGAAGGGCATAACACCCATTTGGCCGACGCTGATGTCGAAGCCACGGTTTACTTAGCCAATCATTGTTTTGCGCAGTCAAAGGCTATCTTACCCGCCCAACAGTCGTTCCTCCAGCGTAACAACATTGTGAATCGAAGCCGCGACCTCAAGAGGAAATATGCCGCAGTGTGGGAGAAAGCAAGGGCCCGGCGTTTTGTTCCCGACCCAGATGCGCTCGTGCATGAGGCTGAGCGTTTTTATGCCTTCACCCTTACACACAAGTACATCGAAGAGGTTCCGAAGATGCGCTACATCCTTCGCTATCTCTCCACCTGTCTCATTGATTCCACAAAAGAGAAAACCTTAGAGGCTCAGCTCAGTGCACACTTCATGGAGATAAACACCCTGAAGGAAGCTGACCTGTGCAGTGGCGACGTAGTAGACGAGCGCATCTACGTCACCACCATCCACAAGGCCAAGGGTCTCGAATTCGATAATGTCATCGTCTTCGATGCCGTCGAAGGGCGCATTCCCAATTATTTCAACCGCGAGAATAAGGCTCTCTTAGCAGAAGACGCACGCAAATTCTACGTGGCTCTCTCGCGGGCCCGCCGTCGAATCACAGTAGCAGCCTCAGCAATGACCTTCGACTATCATAATCAGCCGCGTCCAAGGTCGCTGACACGTTTCATGGGACCACTGATGAAATTCTTCAGTGCCCAATAGAATTACGAGTACAAAAAAACAGAACAAATGGACAAACATATTCTTCAAGGCCATGCCGCCGTTTTCCTTGCCAACACCATCTTCGGGCTCGGTGTCCCCGTGACAGCCCTGCTTCTCACCCAGTGGGTGACTCCGATGGGCTACATGCTCACACGTTGTGTAGGTGCCGCCATCATCTTCTGGATAATATCTCTGTTCACACCCAAAGAGAAGGTTGCCGGCCGCGACCTTGTGGTCATTATTGTTGGTGGCCTGCTCGGCTTTGTCATCTCCCAGACACTCACCGCCTGGGCCCTCGTCTACACGACGCCGGTCTACTATTCGCTGATTGCCACGCTCACTCCCGTTGCCACAATGGCTCTCTCGGCCATGGTGCTGCATGAGGAGATCAATGGCAGAGGGATGGCCGGCCTGTTGCTCGGCATCGCCGGTGCCATCCTTTTAGTGGTAAAGAATGCTACCTCGGGGACAGGAAAGAACGATCTTTTCGGCATAGTTCTCACTCTATTGAGCTTGCTCACTTGGGTCATCTACCTCATCGTGACACGCAAGGTGTCGACCCGCTACAGTGCCGTGACCCAAATGAAATGGGTGTTTCTCGCATCGTCAGTCGCCGTGCTGCCTTTTGCTTTCCCCGAGTTAGGACAGCAGAAGCTCTATTCCTCAGCCTGCGAATGGACGGGAATAGCTGAGATGGTATTCATCGTAGTCTTTGCTACCGTCGCAGGCTACTTTGCCATCCCCTTCGCCATGCGTTATCTCAGTGCCACAACAGTGAGCATCTACACCAACCTGCAACCTGTAGTGGCTTCCGTGATAGCCATCTGCATCGGTCAGGACACGCTCACATGGGACAAGCCCGTGAGCGGCATACTCGTGCTGCTCAGCGCCTGGATAGTGACTCAGAATGTAGTGAAGCGATGAAGTTAGCCTGGCTGTTCCTGCATTGACATTAGGGGACCAATCTCTAAACAGAAAAAAGCCTTCACCACCGGACCACTGTCCCAAAGGACATCATCCATGATGGTGAAGACTTATTCTATTGAGAATCAGAGTCTATACTCATACCGGCTTATACTCCACGAAAGCCTCCATAGCCTCGTAGCAGGCCAGACCGAGGTCATCGTAGAGTTGTGCCGTACCGCGGTTGCGGTCCTCAGCACGCTGCCAGAAGAGGCGCTCGTCGTTGCCTAAGAAAGGAGCGCTCTCCATCTGTGAGGAATGCTTGAGAATGGCATTGCGCTTTGCACGAAGCTCTTCCGGCGACATAGGAACGCACATCTCGATGTTCTCAATTTCCCACTCAGCCCAGGCTCCACGATACATCCAGATGCGGCAATCCTTGAGCCACTCAGCGTGAGCATCCTTTTCGAGGTCGATGGCTGCAAGCACAGCATCGGTGCACTTACGGTGAGTGCCGTGAGGATCGGCGAGGTCACCAGCCACAAATATCTCGTGAGGCTTCACCTCCTGAAGCAGATGGCGCACAATCTCAACATCCTTCTCTGTCATCGGAAGCTTTTCGATACGACCGCTCTCGTAGAAAGGAAGGTCGAGGAAATGTACGTGGTCAAGCGGGATGTTGTTGTAAGTACAGGCCGTACGTGCCTCACCGCGGCGTATAAGTCCCTTGATGGTGCGCACGTCGAGGGTATCCATATCGCCCTCCTTCTTGTTGGCGAGGAACTCCTTGATGTCAGCATACATCTTCTTAATGGTCTCGTCCTTGTCTTTCATAAAGATTTGGTTGAAGCCATTCACGAAGTGCATAAAGCGTGTCACTTCCTCGTCGTTGACAGCGATGTTACCCGATGTCTCGTAGGCCACATGCAGATCGTGCCCCTGCTTCACCAGCCTCTGAATGGTGCCACCCATTGAGATGACATCGTCATCGGGATGCGGAGAGAAGACGATGATGCGCTTGGGGAACGGCTTGGCACGCTCAGGACGATAGGTATCGTCGGCATTGGGCTTGCCACCGGGCCATCCGGTAATGGTGTGCTGCAGGTCGTTGAAAATCTTGATGTTGGCATTATAAGCCGAGCCATAGAGAGCAAGGAGTTCGGAGAGTCCGTTCTCGTTGTAGTCCTTGTTTGTAAGCTTCAGAATGGGCTTATGCGTCACTTGACAGAGCCATACAAGGGCTGCTCGAGTGAGCTTGTCCGTCCACTTGCAGCTTGTGACGAGCCACGGATGGACGATGCGCGTGAGCTTTCCAGCTGCCGGCAGGTCGATGACGACGTGGGCATTGTTGTGAGTCTGCAGGAAGGAAGCAGGGATGGCATCGGAGACATGCTCCTCGACGGTCTTCTGGATGATGTCAGCTTTCTCCTCGCCCCATGCGGTGAGGAAAATCTTACGGGCCGAGAGAATGTCGGACATACCGAGGGTGATGGAGCATGGGGGCACGGGCTCCTGAGAACCGAAGCTGAGTGTCATCTCCTCACGACTCGTTGCATCGATGAGAATCAGACGGGCTGAGGACGTGATGGAGCTACCGGGCTCGTTGGTGGCCACATTGCCGATACGGCCGATACCTAAGAGCATGATGTCGATGCCTCCGAAGGTCTCGATGCGCTGCTCATAGAGGCGGCACTGCGTCTGGACGTTCTCCTGAGCCACCGTTCCGTCGAGCGAGTAGATGTTCTGCTCGGGAATATCGATGTGGCTGAGGAAGCGGTCGCGCAACTGTGCAATGGCACTGTGCTTACTGTCCTTCTGGAGGGGGAAATACTCATAGGCGTTGAAGACAACGACATTTCTGAAACTCACCTGCTTCTGCTCATAGCGTGCGATGAGCTCGTTGAATACCGGTGTGAGCGACTGGCCCGTTCCAAGACCCAGCACACAATACTTGCCGAGCTGTTCCTTGGCCTTTATCTCATTGACGATGGCATCAGCGATGTTCTTTGCGCCATCCTCTATCTTGGGGAAGATGTCGGTAGGAATCTTCTCCATACGTGTAATCTCGGAGCGATCTACAGCCGACTTGGGGGCATAGAACTTCTCCGGCACTTTGTTCAATACGATTTGCGAACTTAAATGTAGTCTCATGTTACCTTGATTTGCTATGTTGTAGAGTACTCGTTATAAATTGTCCTTCTCTATGTCCTTGAAGTATTTGTACGTGCCTACACGCAGCTCGTCGGCAGCAGCCTCGTCGGCAACGATGACGGCGTGCTGATGGGTCTGAAGGGCGCTGATGGTCCACTGCTGGGTTACAGGACCTTCGACGGCTGCCTGAAGAGCGCGGGCCTTGTGGTGGCCGTTGACGAGAATCATCACCTCGCGGGCATCCATCACAGTGCCAACACCCACGGTAAGCGCATGCTTGGGCACCTTGTTGACATCGCCCTCGAAGAAGCGCGAGTTGGCGATGATGGTATCTGTAGTGAGAGTTTTTACGCGTGTGCGTGACGTGAGCGAAGAGAAAGGCTCGTTGAAGGCTATATGTCCGTCGGGACCTATACCACCGATGAAGAGGTCGATGCCACCGGCCTCAGTTATCATTTCCTCATAGTGGCGGCACTCAGCCTCCAGGTCTGCAGCATTTCCATTAAGGATATGAACGTTCTCCTTCGGACAGTCGATGTGGTCGAAGAGATTGCGGGCCATGAATGAGTGATAGCTTTCGGGATGACTCTCGGGCAGCCCTACATACTCATCCATATTGAAAGTCAATACATTGCGGAACGACACACGGCCCTCCTTGTTGGCCTTCACCAAGGCAGCATACATGCCTTCAGGAGAGGAGCCTGTGGGGAGACCAAGCACAAACTTGTGGTCGGGAGTGGGATTGAAATCATTGATTCGCTTAATTACATGCTCAGCTGCCCACTGGGACAGCGATGCATAATCAGGTTCAATTATTAGTCTCATAAAAAGGATTACTAA
Source organism: uncultured Prevotella sp. (assembly GCA_900314365.1). Classification (GTDB taxonomy): domain Bacteria; phylum Bacteroidota; class Bacteroidia; order Bacteroidales; family Bacteroidaceae; genus Prevotella. Next base: position 12,989 of record OMVH01000223.1, read on the forward strand.
AATATTTTCTCTAGGCAAAGTTACTTCAAAAAGAATTAACGGCAAAACAAATGACCAACTAATTTTGGAACGAAATCTACATTTATAACCTTTTAATAAATAACGACAAATTTAGCCGCTGAGGAATCCGTTCATTTCACTTTTTAGCAATTTCCTATAAAGTTCTCAATAAAAAGAAGTAATTTTGCACTTGCAAACCAATAATACCTAACGATGAAGAAAATACCCTTTCTGGCATTACTAACTTTGATGTCAGTGCCTTCGATGGCAGGCCGTGTCTGTTTGAACACGCCCAATCTCTCTCTTGTTCTCGATGTCGAGAACGGCCGTCAACCCCAGTACCGCTATTTTGGGACCAGGCTCAAAACGGCTGATATCAACAATGTAGCCACGACAATGAGCGGAAGCATGAACGCATATCCAGCCTACGGGCTCAACATTACCCGCGACGCAGCTTTCGCCATGACTCACCACGACGGCAATATGTCGACCGTACTGAACGTTACCGGCTATGAGCAGGCCCAGGACAGCAAAGGCACTCTGCTCACCATACATATGAAAGACCCCGTCTATCCTACAACGGTTGACCTAAAATACCGAGCTTATAAGGATGTGGACATGATGGAGACATGGACCGAGATAACCAATGGGGAGAACGGAAAGGTGACACTCACGAGCTTCGCTTCCGGTACTCTGCCTATACGCCGTGGCAATGTCTGGCTCTCACATCTCGCAGGTACCTGGGCCAACGAAGCGCAGCTCATGGAAGAAGAGCTCCATCAGGGCAAGTTCGTCATCACCAACCGCGACGGCGTGCGCAACGCCCAGACCTCTCACGCAGAGGTGATGTTCTCACTCGACGGCAAGCCCCAGGAGCAGTCCGGCGACGTCATAGGTGCTGCCCTCTGCTACAGCGGCAACTACAAGCTGCAAGTGACGACCGATGAGACAGAGTATCACTATTTCTTCGCCGGTATCGACGAACAGAACTCAGCCTACCATCTGAAAAAAGGCGAGACCTTCACCACACCGGTGCTGGCCTTCACTTTCTCGTCCGACGGCCTGAGCGGAGCAAGCCGCAACTTCCACCGTTGGGGACGCAGATACATGCTGCAACATGGCGAAAAGGAACGGCGCATCCTGCTCAACAGCTGGGAGGGAGTCTACTTCAACATCGACGAAAAGACCATGGACCAGATGATGGCCGACATCGCCAGCATGGGTGGTGAGCTCTTCGTCATGGACGACGGATGGTTCGGAGAAAAATATCCCAGAAAGAACGACCACACATCCTTGGGCGACTGGGGCGTTGACAAGACGAAGCTTCCTCACGGCATTCAAGGGCTCGTGGACATGGCCAAGAACCACGGCATCAAATTCGGCATCTGGATAGAGCCCGAGATGACCAACAAAATCAGCGAACTCTACGAGAAGCACCCCGATTGGATTGTGAAGGCTCCTAAGCGCGACGCCGTCACAGGGCGCGGCGGCACGCAGCTTGTCCTCGACATGGGTAATCCGAAGGTGCAGGACTTCGCTTTCAGCATCGTCGACAATCTCCTCTCCAAATATCCGGAAATAGCCTACATCAAGTGGGATGCCAACATGTCGATTGTGAACCACGGCTCGCAATATCTGCCTGCCGACGAGCAGAGCCATCTGTTCATCAACTACCACCGTGGGCTTGCCAAAGTTCTCGACCGCATCCGCGCCAAGTATCCCGACGTCACTATCCAGGCTTGTGCCTCCGGTGGTGGCAGAGCCAACTGGGGCGTTCTTCCCTGGTTCGATGAGTTCTGGGTGAGCGACAACACCGATGCCCTTCAGCGCGTCTATATGCAATGGGGCACGAGCTACTTCTTCCCCGCCATTGCCATGGCCTGCCACATCAGTGCCGTACCCAACCACACCGTCTATCGCACCACTTCGCTGAAATACCGCATCGACGTGGCTATGAGCGGAAGACTCGGTATGGAAATACAGCCAAAGAATATGACCGATGCCGAGAAGGAACAGTGCCGAAAGGCCATTGCCGAATATAAGACGATAAGACCCGTGGTACAGTTCGGCGACATCTACCGTCTGCAAAATCCCTTCGACCGCAAGGGCCTGGCCTCGCTCATGTATGTCAGTGAGGACAAGGCTAAGGCGGCCTTCTTCTGGTGGCGCACCGAGAACTTCTACAACTGGCACCTCCCCCGCGTGAAGA